>JBAUGC010000071.1:0-2230 GCA_049679485.1 Xanthobacteraceae bacterium | reverse complement strand
AACAGATGCGTGCCAGCTTTGGGAATCGAGATTAGAAACAGCGGACGATTAAGCCCATGGCCGGCGAGGCGCGGGATGATGACGGTCCCGTTCGTGCGATCGAGTACGTCTCGCAGCGCCTGTTCGAGCGGCTCGCGCTCGCCATGAGTAAGACACAAAATATCCGCCTGTCTGGGCGGAGCGGGCTTAAGATTCCTAACGCCGCCGAGAATGGCCCTCGCGAGATCGCCCTCGGGAAGGACCGCCAAAGTTGCAGCGCCGCCTTTGGCGGCATCCTGGATCGCCTCCACGAATGTTTCCGGCTTCCGCTCGACGGCGACGAGAGCGAGTTTGCTCATTGCGCGGCGGTTTCCAGCGTGGCATTCAGCCGTGTTTCAAGATGTTGCAGATCCGCAGCCACCATCACCCCTGCTCTTCCACTGACTTCTTCGCGCTCCAGATCAATCGGACCGAGCGATTGGGGGATGGCAAAGAAGCGGCCGCCATGCGCCACCAGATTGTATTGTCCCGCGCTGTACAACAGGAGCGGAGGATGCCGCTCCTCGATCAAAGCCGGTCTGCCATGCCCGGCAAACGCGTTCGTCACCAAGTCCGCCGCCTGGGCAAAGGCGGCATCGTAGCGTGCGGGCAGACAGGGCCGCAGCGTGCTCGCATTGTCGGTTCGCATGCGGCTCAGCTGCGCCTGGGTCTGCTGCTCGTCTTCGCATGGCATCGCAAGAATCTCGCCGAATAGCTTATTCATCCGGGCGGTCGATTCTTCGGCCGCATCCGAAATCATCTGCTCAAGCCGAAGGTCTGTGTAGTTCGAGCGTTCGATCCTGGTGTGCCCGCGCCAATCATGCTGGCGGAAATCGAACTGCGATACGTCAATATTGGATTTATTGAACGCATACCCGAAGAGATCAGGATCCACACTGGCCTTGTGAATTTCGCCTTTCGCGATCAGCCGATGCACCCGTGACTGAAACGGGGTATAGGCACTCTCGTCCAGCGGATGAAACGGCTCGTAGCCCAGCGTCAGGGCCGTGTCCTCCAGACCCGACCGCCGCAAAATGTCGAGGTGATGATTGGTTAGCCAGTTACGCCAGTCGCCAACGATACCCTTGCCGACGCGGTAATTGTGCCGATGGTGGCCGGTCAGATTGACGTGGTCGAGCCTTTCCCAGATCTGCGCCGCGAAGCTCGCGCCAATCGGCGTACCGGCCGCCTCGGCAACGGCCTGAATGGTCGGAACCGGATTGAGGATCAGCTCTTCCCACTTCATCACAGCGTACGCGTTCTGCACCGGAAGAAAGTCGGCAAACGCCTTCACATAGAAGCGGACGATTCCCTCGAAGAATTTAAGATCAGACAGCTTGTAAAGCGCGAGCTCCTGCCGGATCAGGTCATTGTCTTGATCAGGAGGCAGAAACTTCTGAATGTGCTCGCTGGCGAGCGCGTTCAACGAAAAGCAAGACGAGTTGACGACACCCGCCGGATTGCGGACCGAGGCATGCAGCGCGCTGTCGGGAAAGACGGTCTGGCTCGCCCACCAGGCCGGATCGACATGCGAATGAATGATTTCGTCGCAGTCGAACAGCGCCAGCGGATGGGCTACGATCAGCATCAAATCGCCGCGGCCGCGCGCGCCGATATATTTGCGGTAACAGGCCCGTTTGCCGTCCAGCGCCCAACGCGGGCCGCCGAGAAGGGCACGGAAGTTACGATTGTAAACGAGATCCGCCGTCATCCCCTCGCGATCGAATACGGCGACAATCTGCTCGCTGATGTGGTCGCCGAGATGCGTGGCAAATAATTCCAGCAGCGCCTTGCGCAGCGTCGACTTGCGGGCGCGCAGCGGGCTCAAGTGCGCGAGTACGCTCAACAGGAGCGCAAATCCGCTTCTTGCCGGTCCGATCACGATTTGCCGGGAGACGCTGCTCGTCATCCGCCGCTTACACCCGCAGTCAAGAGAACTCTAGGGACGGCCAAAGACTTAGCGCTGGGCTGCGCCCGAGACAACCCGCAACGACCTGAAAATTTCTGCGAAACCTTGACCCTCTCGCCGACGCTACCCGGCACGACCGCTGTAGCGGACGAGCGTGTGACTTTGATATCATGTCCTCGGCTGGGAGCGAATCCGATGAGTGAGGCATCGTCTAGTCCGCAACTTGTTGCATCGACGGACAATTGGAACATCATATGGTTCCGGGACACGGCATACGCCGTGCCGAAGTCTTTCGGCCCGGGA
>JBAUGC010000070.1:0-2217 GCA_049679485.1 Xanthobacteraceae bacterium | reverse complement strand
TCGATATTCTGCGTAATCACCGCTGGGACCTTGCCCAGCCGATAAAGGCTGGCGAGCGCGCGATGGCCGCGCCCCGGCTTGGCATGACCGAAATCGTCGCCCATGGCGAAGCGGCGCCGCCACGACTCGTTCCGGGCCTCCTGGCTGGCAAGGAAGTCGTCGAACATGATCGGGCGGTTCTTGGTCCAGATCCCGCCTGGCGAGCGAAAGTCGGGAATGCCGCACTCGGTCGAGATCCCGGCGCCGGTAAAGGGCAGGATGACGTTGGCTTCCCCGATCGCGTCCTGCAGGCTCGCCATGACCTGGTCGAGATCGGAATCGGGCGCAGACAACCTTCCTAGCTGCATCGCGTTATCCTACATAGCTAAAGCGTACCGGCCAACGGCGGTTCAATACCAGCCAGATCAACACCAGCCAGTTCAATACCAGTTTATGGAGCCATCATGCGCTATCTGCACACAATGCTGCGCGTGCGCAATCTCGACGCGGCGCTCGACTTCTATTGCAATAAACTCGGGCTGAAGGAGACCCGCCGGCGGGTCGACGAAAAGCACAAATACACGCTGGTATTTCTCGCAGCGCCCGGCGACGGCGACCTCGTCGCCAAGGGGCCCGAGAGCCGGGCCGCGCCGCTGGTCGAGCTTACCTATAACTGGGACAGCGGCGAGGATTACGGCGACGCACGCTATTTCGGCCATCTCGCCTACGAGGTCGACGACATCTATGCGCTCTGTGAGCGGCTGATGAAGGCCGGCGTCACGATCAACCGGCCGCCGCGGGACGGCATGATGGCGTTCGTGCGCTCACCGGACAAGCAATCGATTGAGTTGCTGCAAAAGGGTTCAGCGCTGCCGCCCAAGGAGCCGTGGGTATCGATGCCCAATACCGGGCATTGGTGACGGCAAGCGCGGCGTCGACTGCCGAAGCGCGCCTGCCAAAGATCGAGCAGCGGGTCGCATGCGCGTTCTTTATGTGTACTGTCATCCGGTGCCGGAAAGCTTCCACGCTGCGATCCGCACGGCCGCTCTGGATGGCCTGGCCGCCGCCAGTCACGACGTCGACCTGCTCGATCTTTACGCCGAAAAATTCGATCCGGTGCTCTCGACTGAGGACCGGCGGCGATACCACGACGTTGCCCGCAACCGCCAGGGGGTCGAAGGATACGTGACGCGGCTCACCGTCACCGAGGCGCTGGTGCTGCAGTTCCCGACTTGGTCGTTCGGACCGCCCGCCATGCTCAAGGGCTTCCTCGACCGCCTGTTGATGCCCGGCGTCGCGTTCGATCTTAGCGACCCCGCGCACGCCAAGCCGACGTTGCGCAACATCAAGCGGATCGTTGGCATCGTGACTTACGGCCGTCCACGCTACATGGCGTTTTGGATGGGCGATCCGCCGCGCAAAATCGTCACCCGCTATCTGCCATGGTTTACCGGTGGCGCGGCGCGTACCGACTACCATGCGCTTTATCGCCTCAATGTCGCGACGCAGACGCAGCGCGTAGCTTTCATCGAAAAGGTCGGCGGGGCAATGCGCCGCCTTTAGAGCATGATCCGGAAAAAGCCTGCCCTCGGACTTGATCCGGGGGTGGACGGCGGTTTCCCGCCTTTGCGAAGCCCTGCTTCGGCGGGCAAAGGAAGGTCCGAAAAGATCATGCTCCGGCAAAGATAATAGAGCGCCAATCGATTCAATCTGAAGCGATTACGCTCCAGGCGAACCAAAAGCTGTCGCAGCCCGCTTGCTTGCCCGTGGTGCCAAACCTCTTTATATGTCGCGCCCTTCGCTCGCGGTATTTTGCGCGCGGGTCGCGCCCTTCGTCTAGCGGTCCAGGACGCCGCCCTTTCACGGCGGAAACACGGGTTCGATTCCCGTAGGGCGCGCCAGCAAAATCAAGTACTTAGCTTTCTGTGCGTCGGGCGGTGTCCATCCAGTGTCCATCCCAGTTTCGAGCAGAAGGCACCGCGCTGCCATTGCTGGGCCCGTGCGTTGATCTTTTTGTTGATGGTGCGGGGGGGAAAGCTGCCCGGCGCGATCTAACGCACCACCGGGCTTCCTAATGGCTTGCGCCAGAATGTGGGCTCTACTCAAACACCTGTACCGCGAGCAAAGTCCAGACCGCACCGCCCGCGGCGATCACGCCGGCAACGGTCTGACGCAGCCGCGTCCGTGCCGTCCCATAGCTCATGAAGCCTCGACCGATCGCGCTCGCGGCCTCACGCC
>JBAUGC010000069.1:0-8750 GCA_049679485.1 Xanthobacteraceae bacterium | reverse complement strand
TGTGGTCGCTGCCCGGCACCGCGCCTCAAGCACCTTCCGTACCTTCGGCTTCAGCCGAACTTCTCTTGCTTTGGGAATCACCCCGATCTTGAATCATGACTCACCTGCAAAGAAAAGTGGGTACTAGTGATGCAGTCGTCGCCTTTGCCCGTGCCACCGGCGCCAAGCTACACGCTGAGGGCGGCCTCGCCGTGCTGCTGGCGGACTAGCTTGACGGCTTGAGCGCGCTCGCCGAAGAGACACCATGGCTGCTTCCGCCCCGCCTTTGGACATTGGGCGTCTGACCCGCGACCTGCGCGCCGGCGACCGCACGGTGCTGTCGCGGGCGATCACGCTGATCGAGAGTAAGCGCGCGGATCACCGCCGCACCGCTGCTGCGCTCACGCAGGCGCTGCTCGGCGCAACCGGCCGAGCGGTGCGCGTCGGCATCACTGGCGCGCCAGGGGTCGGCAAATCCACCACCATCGATGCGCTCGGCAGCATGCTGACTGGGCAAGGCCGAAAAGTCGCCGTGCTCGCGGTCGATCCGTCGTCGCGGCGCACCGGCGGATCGATCCTCGCCGATAAAACCCGCATGGCGAGACTTGCGAACGACGCCAACGCTTTCATCCGCCCCTCGCCCGCTTCCGGCACGCTCGGCGGCGTAGCGGCAAAGACGCGTGAGACCATGCTGTTGTGCGAGGCCGCGGGCTACGACGTCGTGCTGGTCGAAACCGTTGGCGTCGGCCAGTCGGAAATTGCCGTCGCAGACATGACCGATTTTTTCCTCGTGCTCATGCTGCCCGGCGCCGGCGACGAGTTGCAGGGATTAAAGAAGGGCGTGGTTGAACTTGCCGACATGATCGCCGTCAACAAGGCCGACGGCGACAATGTGCCCCGCGCCAAGGCCGCAGCGGCCGAATATCGCGCCGCGCTGCACATTCTCTCGCCGCGATCGACGAACTGGTCGCCCCCGGTAGTGACCTATTCAGCGCTGACCGGCGAGGGCATTGCCGAACTGTGGGCGAAGGTCCTCGACCATCGCGAATTGCTGACCGCTTCGGGCGAGCTCACGACGCGGCGCGGCGAACAGCAGGTCAAATGGATGTGGGCAATGCTTGAGGAGCGATTATTCGCACCCTTGCGCTCCGATCGAACGCTCAAGGCAGCGCTGCCGCGGATTGAGGCCGAAGTCGCTGCGGGTAAGCTTGCCCCCGCCTCGGCAGTCGAGGAAATTGTCGGGATGCTGGGACGTTGAAGATGCGCGTCCTTCTTACCGGGTTTGGCCCCTTCCCCGGCGCTCCGTTCAATCCCAGTGCAGTCCTGATCAAAGCCCTCGCCGGCCGGCAGCGTCCGGCATTCGCCGGCATCACCCGCACCACGCACATATTTGCTACGACCTATGAAGCCGTCGATCACGATCTTCCCAAGCTTTTCGCGCGAAAGCCCGACATCGTGCTCATGTTCGGACTCGCGGGAAGCAGACGGCACGTCTGCATCGAGACGCGGGCGCGTAATGCGGTTTCACTCTTGTTTCCGGACGCAAGCGGGCATCGTGCGGAACGCGGCCTCATTGTGCCGCGCGGACAAAGTGGGCTGCGCGGAAACGCGCCGTTCGCCGATTTGCTCGGCGCGCTGCGCGGTCGTGGAATTCCCAGCCGGCTGTCCCGCGACGCCGGCCGGTATCTGTGCAACTACTTGTACTGGCGCGCGCTGGAACGCGCCGACGGCGGCCCTGCGCTGGTTCAGTTCATCCACATTCCGTTGGTGAGATACAATTCGCGCCGGAGGCACCAAAGCCGTTCGGTCGCGTTTCGCCCGCTGTTACTTGCTGCCGAACGGTTGCTGCTGGCGCTTATCGCGACGAAGCGCCGGCAATCGCTTCGCTGACCTGCAGCGATCCAACCTCGATGCCGTTCCAATTGCGCAGGATCGGGCAAGCGAAGTTTGCGAGGACCGTGCGCTCGGCATCGTCGACCGGTAGAAAGCGCGCGATCAAAGCCGCCGTAATCGCTTCGGCGGCGCGGCCGGCGCCGTCATCGCACTTGATCGCGATCCCCAAACCAAGCTGCGGCAGCGAGCCGCAAAAGACACCTTCGGCGCCGGTTTTCACCAATACGCGCGGACCCAACAACCCCATGATTTCGGAACAGAACCGTCCAGTGCCGGCAACATACCACGGCTTCCGCGCGCACGCCGTTCGTAGCTGCGATGCGGCGCGCGCGCGCTCCGGTTCCAGCCCGTGACCGCTGCCAAACCTGGCGAAGGCGAGTGCCAGATTGGCGAGCGGGATGGCCCACGTCGGCACCGAGCAGCCGTCGACCGCGCGGCAATCGTCCGGGAGACCGGCGCCAGTCAAATCCTCAAGCACGGCGTGGACGCTCCGTTGCACGGCATGGTCCGGCCGCCAATAGCCGGCATGGGCGATACCCATCGCGCAAGCGACGCAAAGGAAGCCCGCATGTTTGCCGGAGCAGTTGTTATGCAGCGCTGAAGGCGCAGCTCCCGCGCGCGCCAGCGCGAACGCCGCCGTCTGCGAGCTCGGCCAGTGGGTCCCACAAGCGAGCGCGGATACGTCGAGGCCCGCTTTGCTCAACATGCGGGTAACGACTTCCACATGCGCCGGCTCGCCGCTGTGCGAGGCGCACGCCAGCGCAAGCTCTTCATCACCGAGCGCGAAGCGTTTGAAAGCACCGGACTCTACCAGCGCCAGCGCCTGCAGCGGCTTGACCGAGGAACGTGGGAACACCGGCCTTTCGACATTGCCGAGAGCAAGCACGGTCGCCCCGTCGGCATCGACAACAGCCACTGCGCCGCGATGGCGGCTCTCAATCAAGCCGCCGCGGTGCACCTCGACGAGGACCGGATTGCTCACTGCTCAGTCGGAAAATCGCGGCGAGCGCTTTTCAAGATTAGCAATCACCGCTTCGGTTTGGTTGGGCGACCCGATCAGCCGCGCCTGCTCGCGCGATTCAGCGAGGAGGCATGCCGCGTCATCGGCCCCTGACGCGGCAATATTGAAAAGCCGCTTGGCGGCCCTGATGGCTTCGGGATTTTTCTCCGCAATGTCGCTCGCAAGAGCGAGGGCTTCGCGGTGCGGATCGGGACAGACGCGCGTGGCAAAGCCATAAGCGCGCGCCTCCTCGGCGGAAAATATCCGCCCGCTATAGGTCAATTCGCGGATCACATCTTCTCGCGCCAAATGCCGCATCAGGACTGTGCCGCCCATATCGGGAACGATGCCCCACTTTATCTCCATGATCGACATGCGGGTGTCGTGTGCAACCAGGCGTACATCGGCACCAAGCGCGAGCTGAAAGCCGCAGCCGAAGGCGACACCATGCACGGCGGCGATTACCGGAACACCGAGTTCCCGCCAGCACAGCACGGCATATTGAAACCGGTTGGAAATGCCATGGGTCCGGACTTCAAGATTGCGGACGCCGCCATCTTTCATCGTGGCGAAGCTGTTCATATCGAGGCCCGCGCAAAACCCGCGTCCTTCGCCGGACAGAACCACGGCGCGGAGGCTTCGTTCCTTGCCGAGCCGCTCGGACGCTGCGATCAGCGCCTCGAACATCGCTGGATCGAGCGCATTCATCTTGTCAGCGCGCGACAACCGAACATCCGCAACGCCACCCGCAATATTCACGGTAACTCGATCTGTCATCGCCCTCCCCTCAGGGGTCGAAGTCAAGCGCTCCCTGGCGCCAAAGGCAGGTACTCAGCGGCGTAACGCTGCTCCCGGCCAGACTGCAGGCTCGGCGCGTTGATATTGCGGCGGGTGAGTAACTTCACCGCCGAGAGTTTGAGCCGCGTGCCAAGCCCAATGCGGATCGTCGAGGAAGGCGCGCGCCAGCGCCACCATGTCAGCCTGGCCGCTGGCCACGATCGCCTCCGCCTGTTTCGGGCTTGCAATCATTCCAACGACACGCGTCGAGATCCCGGCTTCGCGGCGAATCCGCTCGGCAAGCGGAACGTTGTACCCGGCATCCCTCGGCACACTGGCTTGCCCTTGGGTGCTGACGCCGCCGGAGGAGACGTCGACATAGTCGAGGCCGGCTTCTTTCAGCGCCTTGGCGAGCGCGACCGCATCAACGACGGTGAGGCCGCCGTCAAGCCAATCCCTTCCGGTGAGGCGTGCGCCAAACGGCGTGCCGGCCGGAATAACGGCGCGAACGGCGCGGGCAACTTCGAGCGGAAATCGCATGCGGCCTTCGAGCGAGCCGCCCCAATCATCGTTACGCGTATTGGAAATCGGCGAAACGAAGCCGTGCAAAAGATAGCCGTGCGCCAGGTGCAGTTCGATGGCGTCGAAGCCGATGCGCACGGCACGCTTGGCCGCCTCGACAAACGCCGAACGCACACGCGCCATATCGTCCTCGGTCATCGCCCGCGGCAGATGCCAGCCGGGACCGAACGGGATCGCTGATGCTGCAATGGTCGGCCACGGATCTTCCGCCACGGGCAGCGCCTTGCCGCCTTCCCAAGGCCGTTGTGCGGAAGCCTTGCGACCGGCGTGGGAAAGCTGGATGGCGAGCTTGGCGCTGCCGATGTGCCGGCAATGGGCCACGACCCGCTCCAGAGCTGCCTCGCAGGCGTCGGAATAAAGACCGAGGCAACCATGGGTGATGCGGCCAGAACGCTCGACATGGGTCGCTTCGATCACGAGCAAAGCGGCGCCCGAATTAGCCAGCATGCCGAGGTGGGTCATATGCCAATCGCAACCAACGCCGTCGTTGGCGCTGTACTGGCACATCGGCGAGACCACAATGCGGTTCGCCAGATTCAGATCCGCAAGCCGCAGCGGCGAAAACAGGGCGCTTGTCATGACGATCAGATAGCACGGAGGGGCGATTTGGGAAGCAAGTAGGAGCCGCCAGACTAAGGCAACTTGGGTCGCGTCTAGGCTTCACCCAGTTCGATACCCGCGATTCTGGCCCATCGATCCCGGCTGCGGATTGCCTCCCGGATCGCTTCGAGCAACTGCTCCGCCGTGTAGTAATGCTTCCATCGGCCGCTGTCGCGCAGCTCGAAAACATGAGCCCGGCGACGCTCCGCCAGCGCAAGCCATTTGCGCGCGACGCTGTCGTACGGGCTTGTCTGCCGTGCCGACATGATAAGGCCAGTGATGCCCATCCAGGCGAGGCGGAAAATGATTGTTGGGGACGCGTGCACGCAAAACACACGCTACGAGGCACCACAAATTCTCGTTGGAACTACAAATACCGTGTGGGCGATCGGGCGGCCTGGCAAACCAATCATCAGCCGACGACCCCAGCTCACCCAAACTCAAACTCACCAGGAACCCGGTGTCAGGCAACGAAAATGCTGGCGGTTACGCGTTGGCCCTGTGCACCAGATCTGACTGATAAACTGATTCTGTTGATAAGTGTGGGGAAAAACTGGCGGCTCACAGTCGTACGCGCAGGATCTGCGCCAATTCGCCGACGATGCCGCGACGGAAAACCAGCACGCAGACCACGAAAATCGCGCCCTGAATCACCAGCACCCATTGGCCGAAAGGCGCGAGATAGTTTTGCATCGCAATAACCACGAAGGCGCCGACCACCGGTCCAAAGACCGTACCGAGACCGCCAAGCAGCGTCATCAGAACCACATCGCCCGACATGGTCCAGTGCACGTCAGTCAGCGAAGCGAGCTGAAAGACCAGTGACTTCATCGATCCCGCGAGCCCGGCCAGCGTTGCCGAAAGGACGAAGGCGACCAGCTTGTAGCGTTCGGTTTTATAGCCAAGCGAGATCGCACGCGGTTCGTTTTCGCGGATTGCCTTGAGCACCTCACCGAACGGCGAATTGATGATCCGGAAGATGAGAACAAAGCAGGCGAGAACGACGATCAGAACAAACGAATACATCGTCAATTCGCCGGAAAGGTCGACCATGCCGAACAGTCGGCCGCGCGGCACCCCCTGGATGCCATCTTCGCCGCCGGTGAACTTCGCCTGCAGCGCGAAGAAATACAGCATCTGCGACAGCGCCAGCGTGATCATGGCGAAATAGATGCCCTGCCGGCGAATGGCGACGATGCCGACGACGTAACCGAGAATCGCAGCGGTCGCGGTGCCGATCAGAATTGCAATTGCCGGCGACTGGGGCGGAAACGAAATCACAAGCCATATGGTGTGGCCGAACCAATATGGAATGCTCAGCGACCCCACCTTGGCCGTGTAGGCGGTAAGGTAGCTGGCCCAGCCAAAGAACATGGCATGGCCGAACGAGATCAGGCCAACATAGCCGATGAGGAGATTGAATGCACAGGCGAACAAGGCAAAACACAACGCCTTCATGAGAAAAACCGGGTAGACCACGAACGGCGCCACGATCAACAGCGCCACCATCACCACGAACGCGATGCCAAGACTGAGCGGCGTGTCCTGATGACGTCGCAGAACCGGCGGGTCGAGGACGCGCTCCATTAGGCGTTCCGCCCAAACAGCCCGGCCGGGCGCAGCAGCAGCACAATGGCCATAATGACGAAGATGACGGTGTTCGAGGCTTCGGGATAAAAGACTTTGGTCAGGCCTTCGATGATCCCGAGCAAAAAGCCGGTGACGATCGCCCCCATGATCGAGCCCATGCCGCCGATCACAACAACCGCGAACACGACGATAATCAGATCAGAACCCATCTGCGGCGACACGTTGTAGATCGGCGCCGCCATCACACCCGCCAGCGCCGCAAGTCCAACGCCAAAACCGTAGGTGAGCGTGACCATCCGCGGCACGTTGATGCCGAAGGCGCGCACGAGGACCGGATTTTCCGTAGCAGCGCGGAGATACGAGCCGAGCCGCGTGCGCTCGATGGCAAACCAGGTCGCCAGGCACACCGCCAGCGAAAGCACGATCACCCAGGCGCGATAATTGGGCAGGAACATAAAGCCGAGATTGCGGCCGCCCCGTAACGCGTCCGGCACCTGATATGGCAGGCCCGACGAGCCGTAATAGTTGCGGAACAATCCCTCGATGACCAACCCAAGCCCGAACGTGAGCAGAAGCCCGTAGAGCGGATCGAGCTTGCGCAGGTGCTGGAGAAACAATCGCTCGATCACGATGCCGGTTGCGCCGATGATAATCGGGGCGACGACCAGCGCTTCCCAGTAGCCGATGCCGACGTGCTGAAGCAGCAGATAGGCGGCAAACGCGCCCATCATATATTGCGCGCCGTGGGTGAAGTTGATGATGTTGAGCATGCCGAAGATGACGGCAAGCCCGAGACTCAACAGCGCGTAGAATGAGCCGTTGATCAGGCCGAGCAGCAATTGCCCGAACAGCGCCTGCGAAGGAATGCCGAAAATCTCGAACATCTCGGCGGATCGCCCCCCTCAACCCGTCATTGCCGGGCTTGGCCGCGTGGCGAGCCGAGCCTGGCGGTACCTTATCGAACTTCGCGTCTAGCCGCTCACCAGCGGACAACCGCCGTCTTTAAGCGGCCGAAACGCCTCGGTCGCCGGGATTGTGGCGCGCACCTTGTAGTCGTCGCCCGGATATTTCGATTCCCCCGGTTTTTTAACCTCAAACAAATAAGCGTTATGCAGCTTGCGGCCGTCGATACGGATCGAGCCCTTGCCGAACAGCGGATCGTCAGTCGGCATCTCTTTCATCTTGGCGACGACGGCCCGACCGTCGGCGGTGCTCTTAAGCTCCGCGACTGCTTTCAGGTAATGAATGACCGAAGAGTAGACGCCGGCCGGCACCATGCTCGGGAACTTGCCGGGCCGCGCGGCCTGCCAGCGCTTGGTGAATTCGCGGTTGGCGTCGGTCATGTCCCAATACCACGTCTCGGTCAGAACCAGGCTCTGGGCGACTTTCAGCCCCAGCGCCTGAACGTCGTTGATGAACACCAGCATGCCGGCAAAATGCTGACCACGGGCGGTGATGCCGAATTCGGAGCCCTGTTTGATCGCGTTGACGGTGTCGCCGCCGGCGTTGGCAAGGCCGACGATTTTCGCTTTCGAGGCCTGCGCCTGCAGCAGGAACGAGGAGAAGTCGCTGTTGTTCAGCGGATGGCGCACACTGCCAAGGACCTTGCCGCCGTTGGCCACGATGACCGCCGTGGTATCGCGTTCGAGTGCCTGTCCGAAGGCGTAATCGGCGGTGAGGAAGAACCAGGTGTCGCCGCCGGTTTTGACTACTGCCTTGCCGGTGCCATTGGCGAGCATCCAGGTGTCGTAAGTCCACTGGATGGTGTTGGGTGAGCATTTCGGACCGGTAAGATCGGAACTTGCCGGTCCTGAGGCTAAAAATACTTTGTTCTTCTCGCGCGTCACGTCGCTAACGGCGAGCGCGACGCTGGATGTTGGCACGTCAACAATAACATCAACATGATCGACATCGTACCACTGCCGGGCGATGCCGGCGCCGACATCGGGCTTGTTCTGGTGATCAGCAGCTATAACCTCGACCTTGAGGCCGTGGGCGGCGGGATCGAAATCTTCAACCGCGAGCTTAGCGGCGGCGACTGAGCCGGCCCCACCGATGTCCGAATAGAGACTCGACATGTCGGTGAGGACGCCGATCTTGACCGACACGTCCTCCGCACGCGCGACCGCAGCCGTGCACATCAGAGCGGCAACCGCCAACACCAATCTTGATCCGAGAGTCATTGACGACCTCCCCTATTCTGCGGGTTTAAGCCCTCGTATCGTTCTTGATATCAGACTCCGAGATATTCTTGCAGCTTTTCGGTATTGGCCTTTAGTTCGGCTGCGACAAAATGGTCGATGATGCGCCCATGCTCCATGACGTAATA
>JBAUGC010000068.1:0-4101 GCA_049679485.1 Xanthobacteraceae bacterium | reverse complement strand
CGACCGGTGTCCCGATCTTCATGTCGCCGGTATGGGCGACCTTGCCGGCGACGAAGGCGAAGCCGCCCTGGACCAGGTTGAACAGCGCGTCGTTCGAGGTTCCGTTCGGATCGTAGACGTAGTCGTTGAGCGCCATCCGCGTGTTGGAGACGAGATTGAGTGCGGTGCCGTCGGGAAAGCCGATGCCGGCCGAGGAATCGGTGCCGGTCTGGACCACGTCGTTCTTGTAGACTGCGTCGCCAACGTGCAGCGCCACGGCGACGCCGTTGCGCATGACGGTGACGTTGCCAACCACTTTCTCGATGCGGCCGATTGCGTTGGTCGGAGCAGGCGCCTGCGCCTGCGCATCTTGCGCATATTGTCCCGGAGCCGGCGAGCCGGCCAGAAGTTCGACCAGATCGCCGGCAATTCGTGCGCCGTTTGGCGCCACCAGCGCTGCCGGGTGCTCCGCGGAAAAATAGTCGGGAATAATGTGACGGTGGCCGTCATGGCCAGTCAGGATGAGGTCCGGACCCTTGCGTTCAAGATGCCCGGTGAACAGCAATTCCGCGTCGGAAATGCTGACCACATCCGCATGAGAGGCGTCGGTGTGAATTACGGAGGCACCGGCGCCGTAACCGCCCTGCGACGCAGACGCGTAAGCCATCAACCATGCCTCCCGCGACGCACTCCGCGTGCGCCAGCGATTAGCCCACCCCGTGTTGACGGCCTGCGCGTCGTCACCTTTTTCCAGATCCCCTGGCGAAGCGCGGTGGCGACGTATGCGCTATCTTGGCCACTCCGGCAAGGTCATCGTAAATGAAGGGTAAATGGGCCCCGCCGCTCTTCATCACCGTTGTAAAGGTTAAAAAATTGCCGTGGTGGTATAGGAAGACCGCGCTGTCGCGAAGCTCTGCTGGCCGCGGGTAGTTATTTTTGCAGACATGTCAGGCGAACACCGGAGCCGATGACGATGACTGGGCGGCCAAGCGCGCTCCTTACGGATCTCTACCAGATCAACATGATCCAGGCTTACCTGGACCATGGTGAAACCAAGACCGCCGTCTTCGAGTTTTTTGTCCGCAGTCTTCCCGCCCGGCGCGGCTTTCTGGTCGCTGCCGGCCTTGAGCAGGCGCTCGAGTTTCTCGAGGGCTTGCGCTTTTCCGCCGCCGAAATCGATTGGCTCAAGAGCACCGGCCGGTTTCGTCAAAACCTGCTCGATTATCTCGCGGAATTTCGTTTCACCGGCGACGTCCACGCCATGCCCGAAGGCACGGTGTTCTTTGCCAATGAGCCGATTCTGCGCGTGACTGCGCCGCTGCCGCAGGCGCAATTCGTCGAGTCGCGGCTGATCAACCTCCTGCATTTCCAGACGCTGATCGCCGCCAAAGCGGCGCGCGCGGTGCTGGCGGCACCGAACAAGCTTCTGGTCGACTTCGGCTTTCGTCGTGCGCATGGCGCCGAGGCGGGAGTTATGGCCGCGCGCGCGAGCTACATCGTCGGCTTCGCTGGCACAGCGACAGTGCTCGCCGGCGAAGAGTTCGGCATCCCGCTCTACGGCACGATGGCGCATTCTTTCATCGAGGCGTTCGACGACGAGATGGCGGCGTTTGCGGCGTTTGCGCAGTCGCGGCCGGATAATCTGGTGTTTCTGTTGGACACCTACGACACCGAGGCCGCCGCGCGTAAGGTCGTGACGCTGGCGCCGCGGCTCAAGACCAAAGGCATCACCATACGTGGTGTCCGTCTCGACTCCGGCGATCTGGTCGCGCTGTCGCGCAGTGTGCGCGCCATCCTCGACGCCGGCGGACTACGCGACGTGACGATCTTCGCCAGCGGCGGTCTCGATGAAGATTCGATCGCCGCTTTCGTCAAGGTGAATGCGCCGATTGACGGGCTCGGCGTCGGCACCAGTCTCACGACGTCCGCGGACGCTCCGACACTCGATTGCGTCTACAAATTGCAGGAATATGCCGGCTTGCCGCGGCGCAAGCGGTCGGCAAAGAAAGCCACCTGGCCGGGGCGAAAGCAGGTGTGGCGCCGCTGTGACGCGGACGGGCGTATGATTGGCGACCTGTTAGGGGTTGATGCCCCCACCCCACCCTCCCCCGCGCGCGGGGGAGGGTGGGGTGGGGGCGGCGAGGCATTGATCCAGCCGGTCATGCAAAACGGCAAACGCTTGCGGCCGCCTCCATCACTCGACGAAATTCGCCAACACGCCAAGCGCGAGCTACAACGATTACCGGCCCCCTTGCGCGCGCTTGATCCGGCCATGACCTATCCGGTAACGGTCGCCGACGAACTCAAAGCGCTGGCGGCAGAGTTTGATCGGCGTTTGCAAGCGGCGAAATGAAAAACATGAACGAAGGCGCGACCATCGGCGGCAATGAAGTCCTGATCGTCATCGACGTGCAGAACGATTTTTGTCCAGGCGGTGCGCTTGCGGTGCCGCGCGGCGACGAGATCGTTCCGATCGTCAATCGTCTGGCGGCGCGATTCCGCAATGTCGTGTTGACCCAGGACTGGCATCCGCACGGGCACTTCTCGTTTGCTTCAAGTCACGTTGGCAAAAAGCCGTTCGAGACCGTTGCCGCATCCTACGGCCCACAAGTGTTGTGGCCGGGCCACTGCGTGCGGGGCACGCCCGGCGCCGCGTTTCATCCGGCGCTTGACATTCCGCATGCCGCTTTGGTGTTGCGCAAAGGCATGGAGCCTACGATCGATTCCTATTCGGCGTTCTACGAGAACGACCGCAAAACGCCGACCGGGCTCGTCGGCTATTTGCGCGAGCGCGGCCTGAGCCGCGTATTCATCGCCGGGCTCGCGTTCGATTTCTGCGTGCGTTACTCGGCCGAAGACGCGCAGCGTGAGGGCTTTACGGTCTTCGTGGTCGAGGATGCCTGCCGCGGCATTGACGTCGACGGCTCGGTCGCCGCGACCCGGGCAAGTCTCACAACGCTCGGCGTGGCCTGCATCTCGGCGCTCGCGGCCGCTTGAACTCCTGCCAAGGGCCTGCCGTCATTATACAATTCCGGCGAGGCGGCATACACTCGCGGCGACGCAGCGTACTCCTGTGTGCAACGCACAAAGTCGTTGACTCCACGTTGCAGAGGCAGGACATTACAAAAATGTAAATCGCCGGTACCCGAATGCGTCATCAAACCGTCGCACCGTCCAGTCTGCCGTCGCTGATGATGCCTTGTCCGGTATGCGCTGGGCGCATGGTCTACCAAAGCCGCCGCCCGATTACGTCCGAAGTCGAAGATACCGTCTACGCCTGCCGCAGCTGCGGCGCGGAACTGATCCGCACCTCCGCAAGCCATGCTGCGAAGCCCGGACAGATCAAAAGCGCCGAAGCCGCCTGACGCCTATTTCAACCCCATCTGCCGCAGCACGGCGCGGCCGAGCAGGCCGTAGGGATTGGCGAAGGTTTCGAAAATTTCGAAGTGATTGTAATTCTCGCCGACGATCAGTTCGGCCGGCTTTCCCGCCGCCTTGATCGCTGCGAAAAAGTCGCGCGCCTGGCGCTGAAATTCCGGCGTCTCGCAGGTGCCGTGCGCAATCAAAAGCGGCATCGTCAGGCCGTCGATATGGCGCATCGCGCTTAAAGCCTGCTCCAGCTCGTCGGTGAACTTCACATAGGCCGAGCGCTTCGACAGCCGTACCGGCTCGAGGTCGTACATGCCGCTGATCAGCATCGCGCCCTTGCAGAAATCGCCCGGCAGACCTTCCTCGCGCCAGCCGCGCGACAGCGCGGCGCTAGTGAGGTGCGAGCCGGATGAGTGCGACGAGACATAAAGCCGGCTGCGGTCGCCGCCGAAGCTTTCGGCGTTGCGCCACACCCACGCGATCGCGCGGCTCACTTGCCGATACATCGGGAAGAGATCGCCGCAGGTGTGGTCGACATTGGTGAAGTCGTTGACCACGGCATGCGCGCCGGCGCCGACGATTGGTTCGGCGACGAGCGCATTGGTCGCGGCGCTGCCGACGCGCCAGGCGCCGCCATGGACGAACACATTGATCGGCGCCGGCGCAGATCCCGGTGCGCGGAAGACATCGAGCGCTTCAATCTCGCTCGGCCCATAGGAGATGCGCTGCGGCGCGCCGAGCGCCGCGCGGGTG
>JBAUGC010000067.1:0-1696 GCA_049679485.1 Xanthobacteraceae bacterium | reverse complement strand
CTTTTTCTCTTGCATGTGCGCTCCTCTCAGCCAGTCGGAAAAGTGCGGCGATCGCGAGGTAGAAAGTCTTGACGACGGAACCGCCGAGGTTTGCGGCTGCGGGCTCTTGCCTTCTAATAATTTGATGCTGGCTGTAAAGGATTCGTCTCCTTGAGCGCGCGCCTCGCGCAGGGCGGCCGGGCCGAGTAGGGCGATTGGCGGCAAAGGGTTAAGATAGGGCCGCTGCCGCGAGAGGGCGGCAGCGTGTTAAGTCCGGCTGAACTACATTCCCACTCGCACACATGCGATAAGGAGGTCGCGCGATGGACTGGTCCCAGATCTTGCACATTCTCTTCCTGATCGGACGCATTATCGTAGGCGGCTATTTCCTGATGGCGGGCTTCAATCACTTTACCAATGTGAAGATGATGGCGGGCTACGCGAAAAGCAAGGGCACGCCGGGGGCGGAAGCCGCCGTCGTGGGCTCCGGGATACTGCTGGTGCTGGGGGGCGCGAGCTTCCTGCTGGGCTTTCACCCCACGATCGGCACGGCCCTCCTGATCCTCTTCCTACTTGGCGTCACCTTCAATATTCATAACTTCTGTACTATCTCCGATCCACAGGCGCGCATGAACGAGCAAGGTCATTTCGGCAAGAACGACACCATGATCGGCTTTTTGCTGATGACGCTGATGATCAACCGGCCCTGGTACATGAGCGTTCACTAAGGGCGGCAACCGTGGACGCGCGGCGCGCGCAGGGCTCGCTTGCCGCGCCGTTCGCGCTCTCGCTTCTCATGTCCAAAACGCACACTTTCTTTGGCGATAAGGTTGTTCTGATCACCGGCGCTTCTTCGGGCATCGGCGAGGAGCTCGCCTGGCAACTGAGCCAGGCGGGCGCGAAGCTGACCCTCGCGGCGCGCCGCGCGGAGCTGCTGCAAGCTTTGGCGGAGAGAATTGCCGCGGCGCAAAAGCCGAAACCTCTCGTCGTGGCGTGCGACGTGACGCGGGACGGCGACCTCGAGCAGGCCGTGGCCGAAACCCTGCGCCAGTGGGGAAAGCTGGACGCGGCCATCGCCAACGCGGGCTTCGGCGTGGTCGGGCCGCTGCGAAAGCTTTCCCTCGACGACTATCGCCGCCAGTTCGAGACCAACGTCTTCGGCGTGCTGCGCACCATCTATGCGGCGCTCCCCGAAATCGAGAAGGCGCGCGGCAACATCGCCATCATGGGAAGCGTAGCGGGCTGGGGAGCGACTCCCGGAGCCTCGCCTTACTCGATGAGCAAGTTTGCGCTGCGCGCGCTGGCGAACTCCATCACGCCGGAGCTGCGGCTGCGCGGCGTGAAAGTTACGCTCATCAGCCCCGGATTCGTGGACAGTAATATCCGGCGCGTCGATAACCGCGGGAAATTTCATGCCGGGGCCAAGGAGTCCGTTCCGCCCTGGCTGGTGATGCGCACGGATAAAGCCGTGCGGCAGATGCTGCGGGCCATCGCCCGAGGCAAGCGCGAGGCGCTGATCACCGGTCACGGAAAGATGCTGGTCGTGCTGGAGCGATTCGCGCCGTGGATCGTGCGCGCGGCCGGCAGAAGGATGGCCGCGAAAGCGGACTCGTAGCGCGAGGCTTAGCGGCCAGCCGGCCGAGCACTGCGCGCGCTACTCTTTGTGGCGGAACCAGCCCAGGCCGGCGAGGAACTGGATGGTGTTGATGCCGGGATT
>JBAUGC010000066.1:0-2786 GCA_049679485.1 Xanthobacteraceae bacterium | reverse complement strand
ACACCGCGCCCATCGATGCACTGTGCGCGGCGCTTGCCGCGCGGGACGTGGCTCCAGCCCCGCTTGTCGTCACGAGCTTGAAGGACAACGAAGCCGCCGCCTTTCTACGCAGCGCCTTCGCTCGGTTGCATCCCGCGATCATCGTCACGACGACGGCATTCGCTGCGGGAACAAATGTCGACGAGCCGACGCCACTCGACGCTGTGGGCGTCCCGGTGCTCCAGGTCGTAAGCGCCACGACGCAACGGGCCGCCTGGCGCGACAGCGCGCGCGGTCTCGGCGCCGCCGATCTGGCAATGCACGTCGTGCTGCCCGAGCTTGATGGGCGCGTGCTCGCCGGCGCGATCGCATTCAAGGATCCGCTGCCCCAGCACGAGGGACTTAGCTTCACCGCACTGACGAGCCGACCCGAAACCGACCGGGTCGCGATGGTGGCGGATCGAATCACAGCCTTGGTCCGATTGCAGGCGCTGCCGCGATCTGATCGGCGGATCGCAGTACTGATGCCGGATTATCCCGGCGCACCGGGCCGCACTGGATATGCGGTTGGACTTGACGTGCCGGCGAGCGTGCTCGCGCTGATCGATGATCTCGCTGCCGCCGGCTACAGCATCAGCGACACACCAAAAACGCCGCGTGATCTGCTCGACGTGCTTGCAGACGGCACGGGGCTTTCGACGCTGCCGTTGTCGGAATACGAGAATCTGCTTTCCCAACTTCCGCCGACAATAGCCGCGCGCTTGCGCGAAGCTTGGGGCGAGCCAGCGGCCGATCCCGATTTTCACGATGGCGCGTTTCACTTCCGCGCGCAGGAGCTCGGCAAGCTTTGGGTCGCGTTGCCGCCCGATCGCGGCCGCTCCGCAGAACGGCGGGCCGACTATCACGATCCACGATTGCCGCCGCGTCATGCGCTGGTCGCTTTCGGGTTGTGGCTGCAACACGTGGCGAAAGTACATGCGCTCGTCCACATGGGCGCACACGGCACGCTGGAATGGCTGCCGGGCAAGGCGGTCGCGCTCACCGCCGAGTGCTTCCCGGAGATCGTCACCGGCTCATTGCCGGTGGTCTATCCCTTTATCGTCAGCAATCCGGGCGAAGCGGCGCAAGCCAAACGCCGCATCGCGGGCGTCACCATCGGCCACTTGCCGCCGCCGCTGGTTGACGGCGGGCTTTCCGGCGATGCACGCGAGCTTGAGCGCCTGGTTGACGAATACGCCCAGGCCGACGGCCTCGACCGCCGCCGCCGCGAGCGTCTGGCGAAGCTGATCGTTGAGACGGCGCAACGAACCGGCTTGGCGCGCGAAGCCGGCGTTGAGGGTGCGGCGGCACCCGACGACGCGCTGCGCCGGATCGACGCCTGGCTGTGCGATTTGAAAGACCTCGTCATCAAAGACGGGCTACACGTCTTCGCCCGCGCACCCGTCGGCATCGACGATCCGCTATGGCGGGCGAGTGCCGAAGCTGAGCGCACGGCGTTGTTTGCAGCGCTCGACGGCCGCCGAGTTGGGCCCGGCCCGGCTGGCTCACCAACGCGCGGTCGCCGCGACGTTCTCCCGACTGGCCGCAATCTTTTCACCGCCGATCCGCGCACTTTGCCGACACCGACCGCGATGGACCTCGGCAAACTCGCCGCCGACGAGGTTCTTCGCGCACATCTGCAAACCCACGGTGAGCCGCCGCGCAGCGTTGTCATCGACCTGTGGGGGAGCGCGACCTTGCGCACCGGCGGCGAAGAAATCGCGCAAGGCTTTGCGCTAATGGGCTGCCGGCCGATTTGGGATCATGCCACAGGGCGGGTCACTGGCGTCGAAGTATTGCCGACAGCCGCGATCGGACGCGCCCGTGTCGATGTCACCTGGCGCATTTCAGGACTGTTTCGCGATCTCTTTCCCGCGCAGATCGTGCTCATCGACGCTGCGGTGCAAGCGGTCGCCGCCCGCGAAGAAGACGACGACGAAAATCCGCTCGCGACCGCGCGCCGCGTCACGGGCGCAACGCGGCTGCATCGTGTCTTCGGTACGGCGCCCGGAACTTACGGCTCCGGCGTCGAAGACCTGCTCGGTCGCGGCACCGACAGCGATGCGATCGGCGCCGCATACCTCGCGGCGGCTTCGCACAGCTATGGCGGCGCTGGTGGCGACGGCAGCATTGCGCCGGGTGCGTTCACGCAGCGCATTGCCGACGCCGACCTCCTCTTGCATGGGAGCGACGATCCGGCGCGTGACCTGCTCGAGGGTGCCGAGGATGTCGCTTTCGTCGGCGGCTTTGCGGCGGCAGCCAAGCTGCTCGGCCGAACGGCCGATCTGGTCATGCTCGATATAACCGATCCGCAGCGCCCGCGGGCGCGAACGCTCTCGGCGGCGCTGGCGCGCATCGTACGCGGGCGGGCGATCAATCCGCGCTTTATCGCTGGGCAAATGCGCCACGGCCCGCGCGGTGCCGCCGAGCTTGCCGAAACAGCCGACCGGCTGGTCGCGTTTGCGGAAACGACCGACGCCGTTGCCAGCGAGTTGTTTGATCTCCTGCACGCCGCCTATGTCGCCGATCCCGACGTGCATGCTTTTCTGCTGCGCGAAAATCCACAAGCAGCAGCAGCCATCGCGGAGCGGTTCGACGCTGCGCGGCGGCGTGGCTCTTGGCACCCACGGCGCAACGACATCGATTCGGGCCTCGCGGCGTTGCGCGCGGACACTTTTCCCTCCCCCCTTGCGGGGGAGGGCGGGGTGGGGGGTCGGGGGGTGGCGTGATGACGTCGACGCTTGTCCGAAACCTCGCGACCCCCACCC
>JBAUGC010000065.1:0-2212 GCA_049679485.1 Xanthobacteraceae bacterium | reverse complement strand
CCGTCGCCAGACACATGGAGCCGCTCGCGCAGCAGCGGCACCCTGTCATCCTGCATCCCGATCTTGAGGACTGGCCCGTTCGCGATCACGGCTTCGCCGACCGCTGAAGCTCCGGCGAACAAGCCGCAGGCCGAATCGGGGGGCGACGAAGTACCGGCAACCAGCATCGTCAATACTGCGCCGATCGTCGTCTCGACCGAATCGACCCCTGCGACAACGGCTCCGGCGTCACCCGCCGCCGAAGCTCCGGCGAACGAGCCGCAGGCCGCGTCAGGGGGCGACGAAGTACCGGCAGCCGGCGCCGTCAATGCTGCGCCAATAGTCGCCTCGACCGAATCTACCACTGCGGCAACGCCCGCCGCTGCGGCTGCGACCTCCAATGCAGCAGCACCCTCCGATGCAGCAGCACCCTCGCCCACACCCGCGGCTGCAGTTCCCGCCGCAATATCCGCTGACACGGCGGTCAGCAGCCAGCTGCACGAACTTGCCAATGGAAAGTTCGACCGCATCCTCGGCGGCAAGAAAGAAAGGGCGACTTTCGAAGGGTTCTACTCCGGCCGCAGCTATGCGCCGCTTTGGATCACCGACGGCAAGGCCAATGCGCGCGCGAAGGCCGCAATCGCTTATCTCGGCCAAGTCGATGCCGATGGTCTCGATCCGGCTGACTATCCGACTCCGGATTTCACCTCACTTACAGATCCGGCGGCGCTCGCGGAGGCAGAGCTGAAGCTGACGATGTCCGTCGTTACCTACGCCCATCACGCGCAGGTCGGACGCGTGCATTGGAGCCGCGTCAGCGGCGACATCTTCTATGACCAGAAAGCGCCTAACCCGGCCGACGTCCTCGCAAAGGTGGCGCAAGCCAGCGATGTCGTGGAAGCGCTCGCGGCCTACGAGCCGCACGCTGCGGGCTACGTGGCCCTGAAGGCCAAGCTCGCTGAGCTCCGCGCCGGCAAGGAGGTTAGCGGCGAAGCCGTGATCGCGAACGGGCCAGTCCTCAAGATCGGGATGCAGGATGACAGGGTGCCGCTGCTGCGCGAGCGGCTCCATGTGTCTGGCGACGGTACGACGTATGACAAGGCGCTCGCTGGGGCGGTCGCCAAGTATCAGAAGGAGCATGAACAAAAGACCACCGGCATGCTGACGCCGGCGACGGTCGAAGCGCTCAACGGCCGCAAGCCCGATCGGCCAATTGATACGATCATCGCCAATCTGGAGCGGTGGCGGTGGATGCCGCGCGATCTCGGCAGCACCTACGTGATGGTCAATCTCCCCGATTTCACATTACGCGTCGTGCAAAACGGCCATCAGCTGTGGATGACGAAGATCGTTGACGGCAAGCCCAATCTCCCGACGCCAATCATGAGCGCGGAGATGAGGTACATCACGGTCAATCCGACCTGGAATGTGCCGCCCTCGATTGTCGCCAGGGAATACATGCCGGTGCTGCAACAGGATTCCACGGCGCTCGAGCGAATGGGGCTTAAAGTCTCGACCAACCCAGATGGTACCGTGCACATCGCGCAGCCGCCCGGCGAGAGAAACGCCCTCGGCCGCCTGCGTTTTAATTTCCCCAACAAGTTCCTCGTGTATCAGCATGATACCCCGGAGAAGCAGCTGTTCGCGTATGACAAACGGGCGTTCAGTCACGGCTGTATGCGCGTGCAGGATCCGGTGAAATACGCCGAGGTGTTGCTGTCGATCGTGCGGCCACACGACGGCTATACGCAGGAGCGCATCCGCTCGATGTTCGCCAACAATGAACAGGATATCCAGTTCCCGACTCTTATCCCGGTTCACCTGACCTATCAGACCGCCTTTGTCGACAACGACGGCAAGCTTCAATTCCGCGAGGACGTCTATGGCCGCGACAAGGCGCTATTGGCTATCCTCAAGGGCGACGAGCGCAAAGTGGCGGACATTCCAATCGAGCGCAAAGAAAACGTGGTTCGTCGCGAGCTTCTGGCGATGCCCGAGCAAACGTCTTTCTTTGGCGGGCGCGGTGGCGGCGGAGACTTCTTCTCGCGGCTGTTTGGCGCCCCAGCCGCTCAACCTCAACCTGGCGTGCGCAGACGCTCGGCTTTCGCTCAATAATAATCTATTAGCGAGGCTCCCGCTCAAACGAACGCGAGCCTCGTATCGCCGTTATCTCCGTTTGCGCCGAGCGGATCTGCGCGCCGCCGGCGTCGGCTTTTTGCGGGATTTGGCAGCA
>JBAUGC010000064.1:0-5766 GCA_049679485.1 Xanthobacteraceae bacterium | reverse complement strand
GTGACGCCCTCGGCCAAATACCTCTGGTCCTCGTTGCCGGAGGCAACCTCGATCGACATGACGGCCAGCGAAAACGGCCGCTTCGCCTGCATTGGCGTCGGCTGAGTCGGCGCTATCTGGTAGACGTGGCGGGTTATCTCGCCGCGCAGGCGGTAAATGCGGACAGGCTGAACGATATTGCGGAAGCTCTGCTCGCCGCGGTCATCGAAGGCGAAGGGCGAATTGCGGCGAATCTGCTCGAAAAGCGCAGCGCTTACGTCAATGGCATCAGGGTCGGCCGCCTGCTGAATGCGGGCGGCGAGGTTGACGCCATCGCCGATAAGATCGTCGTCGTTTTCTACCAGCACATCAGCAAGATGCAAACCAAAGCGCATGTGCAATGGGCGTTCGTCGCCCCGCCCAGCCAGCAGCAGTCCAGCCCGAACGCCGGCGGCGCATCGCACTGCGTTTATCGGACTCGCGAATTCGACGAGCACCGCGTCGCCCATCGCCTTGAACAGGCGGCCATCGCATTTGGTAATCTCGGCGTCGATCAAGTTGCGGCAGTTGGAAAGCAGCTGAGCCGTGCCGTCCTCATCGGCCTCCATCAAACCCGAATAGCCGACTACATCAGCGACCAATATCGCCGCCATTCGCCGTTTCATCGGAGCCGTCCTCCTGAGAGGAAGGGTAGCATAACCCTTTTTGCAATGTGATCCCAGCGAGGTTCCCCACCGGCGGTCGGTCGGGAGCGCCTGACCGGCTTTTTCGGGGTGCGTCAATCGGCGATTTCTACGGCATTTAAAACTAACACGTGATGTCTCCCTTTGGGCCGTTCGCGGCAATTCGCGGCAACGCAACAATTCAGTCGCTTTCGGGGCGAAGCGGACATTCAGCGAGCCGCGCTTACCGAACCGGATTTATGAGTACGCGCCCTGGCAGAAAGGCGGCGGGCTCTAGAGGATTAAGCCGAAGCCCAAAGGTGCTGCGCTGCGTAAGCGCGCCAGGGCCGCCAGGCGTCGGCCCGCTCCAGCAGTTCGGCGGACGAATGCCGCCGGCCTTCCCGGCTGGCAATTGCGCGCATCAGGCCGACGTCCGCGGCGGGAAACGCGTCCGGCTCGCGCAACTGGCGCAAAGCGATGTATTGCGCCGTCCATTCGCCGACACCGTGAATCGCACGCAGCCGCTTTACCGCATCGTCCAGCCCGCAATTTGCATCAAACAATTGACGGTCGGCGATTGCGGCGGCGGCTACCGCAGTCAGCGCCGCCGCACGGCTGCGTGGCATGCCGAGACTCGATAAATCCGCGCTCGCCAACAACTCCGGCTGCGGAAATACGTGCGTCAGATTTCCATCTGCGGCTTGCAGCCGCTCGCCATGCGCCGCGACCAAGCGGGCGGCGGCAGCAACGGTGATCTGTTGTCCAAGCACCGCGCGGATCGCGAGCTCAAACCCGTCCCATGCGCCGGGCACACGCAGTCCCGGCCGCGCTTTGAGCAAGGGTGACAGTGTCGGATCGCGAGCAAGGTGCGCAGCAATGGCTAGCGGATCGGCGGCCAAATCAAACACACGCCGCAGCCGCGCAATGATCGCCGGCAAGGCGGAAAGCTTGGGAAAGCGGACGGTGGCGCGCAGCGCATTGCCGTCGGCGGGTTCAACCGCAATAGTGCCTTGCACGCCCTCCAAATTGACCGATCGGGCGTAACGGTTGGTGGTAACAAATTCGACGCCGGCGATCGCACGCTGCCGCAGGAATTCCAAGGTGGCAGCCCAGTCGTAGGGCGGATGGTAGCGAAGCAGCAGGACAATCTCGCCCTCCGGGACAGGCGGAATGTCAGGCTTGCCGGAGCGCCGCAACTCGCCGGGCGGACGGCCGAACAGCTTCTGAAAAGCTTCATTGAAGCGGCGCACACTGCCAAAGCCGGACGCAAACGCGATTTCGGCCATCGGCAACTGGGTTTCATGAATGAGCTGCTTGGCGAGCAAAATCCGACGCGTCTGGGCAACAGCAATGGGCGACGCGCCGAGATGCTGACGAAACAGCCGCCGAAGCTGTCGCTCGCCCAAACCGAGCCGCCCGGCGAGGCCATCGATGTCATCCTCATCCAAAGCGCCGTGCTCAATCAGGGTGAGCGCGCGCGACACTGTATTCGAGGTGCCGCGCCACGCGCCCATGTCCGGCGCGGTCTCCGGACGGCAACGCAGGCAAGGACGCAATCCCGCTTCCTGCGCCGCCGCCGCGGTCGGAAAGAAGATAACGTTTTTTGCAAGCGGCGTCCGGGCCGGGCAAACCGGACGGCAATAGACACCGGTGGTCTTAACGCCAGTGAAGAAGCGCCCGTCGAAACGAGCATCCCGCTGGCAAATCGCGCGGTAGCAGGCGTCGTGGTCCAGATCCATGTTCACACACTGCGGCCGTCAGCGGGTTTCGTCTAGCGGTTTTCGGACGTTGTCATCCGGTGCCGATGAACAGGTCCGAAAACCGCTAGCACGCGAACTGTGTTGGCGTAGGATCTCTCTCGTTTGGAGCGATACCGCTTAAGCATGCAAACCTTCTTCGTCGAACACATTGAGACACCCACTGGCCGGATGCGCGTCGTCACCGATAGTGAGCGGCGTTTGCGCGCGGCTGATTGGAATGATCACGAGCCGCGCATGCAGAAACTGCTGCAACGCCACTATGGCGTCGGCTCAGTCGAGTTGCACGAACCCGCCCAGCCGACGACGGCTGCCCGTGCGCTGCTGGCGTATTTCGCCGGCGACCTTGACGCGGTCGACGACCTGCCGACTGAAACGAACGGCACGGCTTTTCAGCGTACGGTCTGGTCGGCATTGCGCACGATCCCTGCCGGCCGCACGCTCAGCTACGGTGCTCTCGCCGGCCAAATCGGGCATCCCAAAGCCGTCCGTGCGGTCGGCCTCGCCAACGGCGCCAATCCGATTGCCATTGTCGTTCCATGCCATCGCGTGATTGGCGCCAATGCCTCGCTGACCGGGTATGGCGGCGGCCTGCATCGCAAGCGATGGTTGCTCGCGCACGAACGCGGCGAGCGGCCGCTATTCGACGATCCTCGACAGGTACCCATGCAATAAACTCCGAAGACAGTAAGCGCATCGTACTAGCCGCGTGGGACGCATTCAGAACCCGCGATCCAAAGGAAATTGCGGCGGTATTCACCGAAGACGCCGAGTGGCTCGCACCGGCCAATAATGCGACGGCGGTCGCTTTGAACGGCCCGTCACATATGGTTTGTCCAGAACAGATCGCCCGTCTGCTCGGAACTGAGATCTGGAAGCTGTTCGCCGCGAATGTCAGCGTGAACTTCAAAGGCGTCCACGCCGACGGCAATGTCGTCGTGATCGAACAGCGCATGCGCGCGACGCTCGCGAACGGCAACGCCTATGACAATGACTATTGTTTCGTGATCGAGGTCGCCGACGGCCGCATCCGCCGGGTACGCGAATATATGGACACCGCCAGGGGAAACCGCATGGTGTTCGGTGCGGCTGTATAGATAACCGGACACCCGATTCGGGGCTCAGGACGCGATACCCTGTCCGCAGGATTTAAGCTAAAACTGACGGGAATCGTTAGGCCACGGCCTCGATCAAACCGGAGCTACCCATGCTCTTGCTCAAGCCCAACTGCGAATGCTGCGACGCTGATCTACCGCCGGATTCGCGCGACGCCATGATTTGTTCGTTCGAATGCACGTTTTGCGAAGGGTGTGCCGAAGGCGTGCTCAAAGGACGCTGTCCCAATTGCGCCGGCGAACTCATCCGGCGGCCGCGCTTGCCAAATTTCCGCCGTCGCGGGAGAGATACTTCAAGCCCGAAGGCTGCGCAGCCGCGCTGTAAGCGCTTTGGCCTGAACAGGTACCGGGGAGGCACCCATGATCTTCCGCCAACTCTTCGACAGCACGTCGGGAACCTACACCTATCTCCTCGCCAGCCGTCCTGGCGGCGAGGCGCTGATCATCGATCCGGTGCTGGAGCGGGTCGATCGCTATTTGCAGCTAGTGCGAGAGCTTGACCTCAAACTCGTCAAGGCGGTGGACACCCATCTGCACGCCGACCACGTGACTGGGCTGGGGGCGCTGCGAGACCGCACTCATTGCATCACCGTGATGGGTGAACAAAGCCAGGCGGATGTCGTTTCCATGCGCGTAGCGGAAGGCGACCGCATCGCCATTGAAGGCGTCAGCCTCGATGTGCTGTACACGCCCGGACACACCGACGATTCCTACTCGTACCGGCTGGCCGACCGCGTCTTCACCGGCGATACGCTTCTGATCCGAGGCACCGGCCGCACCGATTTCCAGAACGGCGATCCGCGCGCGCAATACGATTCGATCTTCAACAAGCTGATGAAGCTGCCCGACGACACGCTAGTCTATCCGGCGCACGACTACAAAGGCGAAACCGTATCCACCATCGGCGAGGAAAAGTTCTTCAATCCACGGCTTAAGGTCAGATCGATCGACGAATACGTCGATCTGATGAACAATCTGAACCTGCCCAATCCAAAGATGATGGACGTGGCGGTGCCCGCCAATATGCACGTCGGCCTGCGCCAGGAAGAGATCGCGTGCAAAGGCTGGGCCTTATCGGCGGCCGAGGCCATCGCCTTGTGCGGACGCCCCGGCGTGGCCATGATCGACCTGCGCGAGCAAGGCGAACGCGAGAAGCACGGCGTCATCCCGGGATCGCTGCATACGGCCTATGCAGACTTGCAGGAAAATGTCCGCGCCGGCGGCATGCTGCACGAACTGGCCACGGCGACCGGCAAGCGCGTAGTCTTCTACTGCGCGTTCGGCGAACGCTCCGCCATGGCGGTGCAGGCCGCGCAGGATGCCGGCCTCACGTCTGCCTGCCACATCGAGGGCGGTATCAGCGCCTGGAAGAAGGCCGACGGACCGCTCGCGCGATAATCCGCAGCCGCAAGAAAAGCGAAAGCCGCAGGCATTCATCCTGCGGCCTCCGCTTCAGCGCCCGCTACGGGAGGGAAATTCGGCCGGCGCCGGCGCAATAACGCGAACGACTTAAAGCTCGGAGCCTTGACCCTCGCTCTCGATGTAGTTTTGCATCTGAACGCCCGGGGCGTGATCGCCCTGGCCGAAGCGCCGGTTCTGAAAACGCTGCCAGTTGCCGTTCTGGTCGCCGTCCTGTCCATAGCCAAATCTTTGGCGCCAGCCGTGTCCGTAACCCTCGTTGCTAGCGTGCATGTGATGATGCGGCCGCAACATGTGAGCCAGGATTGTGAACCGGTGCTTCTGGGCATCGTCAAGGCTCTGATACAGGGGCATGCCGGTGTCGGCGATCTGCTTGAGCGCGGCGCCGGTCTTGGCCATGGCGTCGGCGTGCCGTGCGAGCCGGTCGAACGGCGTTGCGGCGGCCGCGTCTTGCTGATTGCCCGCTTGCTGATTGCCCGCCTGACGGGCCTGCATGCGGTCTATGTGCAATTTCGCCATGTCGCGCAGCGCGTGCTCGAAAGGCGGCCAGTTCTTGGCCTGATCAGGGGTGAGCTGGAGACCGGCCTTGAGCGCGGCAATCCGTGCATCGGTGAAGGCCGCCATATCCTGGGCGCTCGGCCGGTAGTGATGCTCGAAGCGCGGAGCACGTTCGCCATAACCGTCCGGTCCGTTAAAAAGCTGTTGCGCGTAAACGATCGAAGACCCGGCGATGGCAAGCGCTGCTGCTGCAACGACCACTGGCTTCAACATGTTCTCCTCCAAAAAAACTTCAAAGTAGCGCAGAGTTGAAGTCTGCAGCGCGCGCGATACAAG
>JBAUGC010000063.1:0-3666 GCA_049679485.1 Xanthobacteraceae bacterium | reverse complement strand
CGTCGTGAAAGACCGGAAAGAACACCGTGGTGCCGGCCACGAGTTCCTTGTTGTCCATATTGCCGCCCATCGCGCGCGGGATCACCGAAGTAACGCGCCCCCAATTCGGCGGCGGCGCCACGCCCATGACGCCAAAGAACGGGCTGAGCGGAAGCTTGCCACCCCACGGCAGCGCAACCGTGTTGGCTTTGCTGTCGAGCGGCAGGATTTGCAACCTGAAATCCGGGAAATCCTCCGGGATGGTGCCCAGCAACGGAACGATGAGATTGAAGCCCCAGTTCTGCCGCAGCATCACATCGAGAATGTCGACTTGCAGGACGTCACCGCGCCGCGCGCCGTCGACGTATACGGGGCCGGTGAGGAAATGTGGTCCCGGCCCGCGTTCGGCGTCTTTTATGATCGGGCGATGTTCGGGGAGAATCTCGTAAGCCGGTTCGGTTGGTAGAAACGGAGCGTCACCCGATACCGTTTCGATCAGAACCTCGGTGCCAGACGCTACCGTTGTGACCGCTGGCGTCTTGGCATCAAAGAATCCCAGTTTCACAGTCTGCGGCGTTGCCGCGACTTTCACAGCTGTGACCGCATCCATCTTGGTGTGCTCCGCTGCTTGACCGTCAGCGAACCCCACAACGCGCGCCATCGCCGGACTATTTCTTACGACCATTCGCGCCCATGGTTTGCCAGTTGGTGGCGTGCTCGAACGCATCGGCGGCCCGGTAGAGCGTCGATTCCTGCCAATGCTTGGCGATCAGCATCAGTCCGATCGGCCGGTCTCCTTCACCAAGCCCGCAGGGTATGGATATTGCCGGGTGGTGCGTGATGTTGAAGGGGCAGGTATTGGTGATCTGCTCCCAGCTGTGCTGCATCAGCACCTCGTACGGCGCATCCGGTGGCGGAATTTTCGATGCCATCATCCGCGTCGTCGGCATCAGCAGCAGATCGTACTCGGAGAGCGCCTTGTCGTAGGCCGCGCGCAGCGGCCGGCGCAGGTTCTGCGCCTTGAAATAAAAGTAGCCCTGATAATATTTGTCGTTGTATGCGGCGAGCAGCATGCCGGTCTTCACCGTGTCGGGCAGTTCGTTGGCGCGTCCGTGCAGTGCGCCGAGGCGCCCCGCGAGCGAGATTGGCTGGACGCCCTCGACGTTCCGCGGCAGCGGGCTCTTGATCATGGCGTGCAGCGTGCCCTCGAGCGCGATCGCAGCCCAGATCGGAATGCCGATCGGATGCCACGGAATGGAGACCTCGCTTACTTTAGCACCGAGACCTTCCAGCACCTTCGCCGCGGCGCGCACACCCGCATCCACATCGGGGTGGGAATCGTATTGCCCGAAGCCCTCCTGCACCACGCCGATTTTGAGCCCAGCGATCCCTTGCCCGATTGCCTTGGTGTAGGTGTCGAGCTTGAGGCCTTTTTGCCGGGAGTCGTAGCCGTCCTCGCCAGCCATGACTTCGAGGAAAAGCGCGTTCTCGGCTGCCGTCGCGGTCAAGGGTCCGGCGTGATCGATGGTCGGGTCCATGCCCATGATGCCGGTATAGGGAACGAGGCCCCAGGTCGGTTTGATGCCGACCACACCGGACAGCGAAGCCGGAATGCGGATCGAGCCGGCCTGGTCGCCGCCGGTCGCCATGTCGACTTCGCCGGCCGCAACCAGGGCGCCCGATCCGGTCGAAGAGCCCCCAGGGGTGTGCCCCCATGCGCGCGGATTTTGAACCGGCCCGGACGTGCTGGTCGCGGCGCCGCCTGAGAAAGAAAAATATTCGCAAACCGACTTGCCGACAATCTCCGCGCCGGCATCGAGAAGCCGCGTGACGATGGTAGCGTCGAATTCGGGTACAAAACCCTCCAATACGGACGCTCCGTTGGTGAGCGGCACGCCGGCGATCGCGTAAGTATCTTTGATCGCGACTTTCTTGCCGGCGAGGCGGCCGCCGGGCGCGCCCTTGATGTGCGTCTTTACGATCCAGGCGCCGTATTTGTTTTCGTCGCCTTGCGGCCGGTAATAGGCGCCGCGCGGATGTTTTACTGCCGGGACGTCATCGGGCAGCGCCGCCAAGAGGCGAAAGCCGTCTGCGAACGGCCGGATGTAATTGATAAAACCATTGGCGTAATCGGCGGTTAGTTCCATGCCGAGCTCGTCACCGATCTGGCGCACTTGATCCGCAGACGGCAGCTTAAAGGACATCACGCATCTCCGATCGTTGAAAAAACAGAATGCCGCGAGCTCGTCCGGCTGGCGCATCGAACAATGTCGCGCGTAATTCCAGCAATAACGATGCCACGTCGGCGGCTTTGTTCAAGCCTTTATCGAGCGTGAGGCAAGCGTTGTTTCGGTATTTGCTCATGCGAGATTGTGGCGCCGCAGCTTAAAATAAAAGCGTTGCGCACATTGTGCGTGCATCGGCGCGTCAATACTTGCACGCAGCGCGCGTAGCCAACGGCCGCGTCAATCATGGCATGGAAACCTTGCCGCGGTTTAGCGCGAGCCTGGCAACGCGAGCAAGCCCCCGACGATGGCACGGTTTTTGCTCAATAAATCGGCATCACGGCACGGGGATGAGATCATGACAACGACGCGCAGAGCATTCTTGAAAACGACGGCCGCAACGGCGCTCTTCGCGCCCGCCGTCATTCGCAGCGCCAGCGCTGCAGGCGAGCCTATCGTAATTGCCAGCATGTACGATCTCTCCGGCGGCCTCGAAGCCGCCGGCAAGCCGATGTACGACGTGCTTAATTTTGCCGTCGAAGAAATCAACGGCTCCGGTGGCCTGCTCGGCCGCCAGATCAAGGTGGTGAGTTTCGACACCCAAACCAACATGCAGCTTTATGCGCAATACGCGCAGGAAGCGGCCTTGAAGGATAAGGTCGCCGTCGTGCACGGCGGGATCACGTCCGCCTCGCGCGAAGTGATCCGGCCGGTGCTGGACAAATACAAGACGCTCTATTTCTACGACATGCCGTATGAGGGTGGCGTCTGCGATCGCAACATCTTCATCGATGGCCTGACGCCGGCCCACAACACCGAAGTCCTGGTCGGCCATGGCATGAAAAACTGGGGCAAGAAGGTTTACACGCTCGCGGCCGACTATAATTACGGCCAAATCACTTCGGACTGGGTGAAGAAGTACGTCAAGGACGGCGGCGGCGAAGTGCTCGGCACCGAATTTTTCCCGCTCGATGCCACGAACTTCGGCAGCACGCTTTCAAAAATCCAGGCGGCCAAGCCGGATTGGATCATGACCGTTCTGGTCGGCGGCGGTCCGATTTCGTTCTACCGGCAGTTCCATGCTGCCGGCCTGTCCGGCAAGATTCCAATCGCCTCGACGACATTCGGCGGCGCCAACGACCAGATGGTGCTGACCCCGGACGAGAGCAACGGCATTGTCGTTGCGTACAACTACATCGAAGCGCTGGACAATCCGGTCAACAAAGACTTCCTCAAGCGCTTCCGCGGCAAGTACGGCGCCGATTATCCGCCGATCTCCGATCTGACAATGTCGAGCTACCAGGGCGTGCACCTGTGGGCAGCGGGCGTCAAAAAGGCCGGCACGCTCGACCGCGAAAAGGTGATTGAGGCGCTCGAAACCGGCATCAGCATCGATGCGCCGAGCGGCAAGGTGACCATCGATCCGCCGACGCATCACTGCATCTTCGACGTCCACCTGTCG
>JBAUGC010000062.1:0-3271 GCA_049679485.1 Xanthobacteraceae bacterium | reverse complement strand
CGACTTCCTCGGCTTTACGCACTTCTGCACGCAGTCACGCAAATGGGGCTCCTTCGTCGTCGGGCGCAAGACGATCAAGAAGCGGATGGTGCGACAGCTACGGGCAATCAAGATGGAGTTGCGCAGATCACCGGAGCTCCATCATTGTCGCCCTGCCGTTTCGGCGAGTGCTGGTGAGACAGCAACCTCGGCCTCAAAACGTTCCTCAACGGCACGCTCGTCTCCAACATCGTCATCGACACGAGCCAAGTGGCCACCGACACCATTGACTACGTTGCCACCGACCAAACCGGTCTCACCTCAACATCAACAAGAACCGTTATCATCGAAGCCCCTCGATCGTCTCAACAGACAACGCCTCAACAACCGCTACTTCCACCACTCAATAACCCTGCGCCGCCGCGCGCACCTCGCGTTTGGTTACAAGGAGTCCAGGAAAGGCCCATTATTAAAGCAAGTTTGGAGTCACCTGGGGAATCGGTTAAATTACCGCGGAGACCCCGATTGGCCATTTTAACGCTTGGAAGCGAGGCTACTCTGAGGAATGTCGGGTGAAAGGAGCTGCTCCCATGATCAGCAAAGCTAAGCCCCCATTCGATCCCAAAGTATTTCTGTCGAAAGTCAACGGGGGGCGAGCCATTTCCGATTATCGGAAGGATCAAATTGTCTACACACAGGGCGATCCTGCGGATTCTGTTTTCTACATTCAAAGCGGCAAGGTCAAGAAGACCGTCGTCTCCGAGCACGGAAAGGAAGCCGTGGTCGCACTTCTGGCAACCGGCGATTTCTTTGGCGAAGGGTGCTTGACCGGACAGCCGCTGCGTCTGTCAACTGTCTCCGCTATGACGGAATGCGTGATCGTCCAAATAGCAAAGGCAGACATTACCCGCGTGATCCACGAAGAGCCGGCGTTTGCCGAGCTATTTATCACGCACCTCTTGGCTCGCAACAGTCGTGTCGAGGAGGACCTGGTCGATCAACTGTTCAATTCGAGCGAGAAACGCCTGGCACGGATCCTTCTGCTTCTGGCGAATTTTGGCAAGGAAGGTCGGCCGGAGCCGATTATAGCCAAAATCAACCAAGAGACATTGGCGGAGATGATTGGCACGACGCGATCTCGCGTGAGTTTTTTCATGAACAAATTTCGGGAATTGGGTCTTATTGATTACAACGGCCACATTGAAGTCCACAGTTCCTTGTTGAACGTGGTTCTCCACGATCAACCGCAGATCAGCCGCTGAAGCGTTTGCGGTGGCCAACGGAATTGAAGCGAGCCCGGTGTAAAAGACACCAGCGCCGTCGCTACTGACACCATCGCCTACGTCGTGACCGACCAAAACGGCCTCACCACAACATCAACAAGAACCGTGCTCATCGAGCCAGCGTCATCCGCCGCGTCAGCTACGACAACAGAGGCAACCTCAACGGCTCAGCAGAGCCGCCAAAAGGCCCTCCGCCATCCAAAATCCGTGACGTGCCGAAGAAAAGAAAATAATTTCAAGACGCAATTTCTGAGGCGGCGCAACGTCGCAAACTTAGGGTAGTTGGCTACTTTGATTGTGTCAAAGGGAACTCTTTCCGAATTTGCTCTTCGTCCATTATGGTTTTGCCGCCGGCTTGAATTGCGTAAACGATATATCCATAGCGCAAGAGCGCGTGAGTTTGGTCGAGAGCGCGTTCTTTGGATTGACAGATAGTCAAGTCCCAAGCACCATTTTTACGGCATTCTTCCTTGCCAGACAGAACCGTGTGCCACCTCATGCTGCCTTCTTAGGCGATTTCTCGCCGTCGATTCTTTGAGACGGAACTGGCGCGCGCTTTGCCGCCGAGCCGTCCGAGGGCGGCGGCCCCGGCATTCTTCCCTTGATCTGCCGGTGTGGTTCTCGATCCTCGACCTCGCCGCTAGCAATGTCGATCATGACCTTGGCGAGTTGGGAGGGATCGCGAAGGCGTTTGAGATGGCTTGTCATGCCCTCATTGTGCCACTGAGAGAAGACTCGCGCACCATCGGTTTGGAGATGGGCCATATTGGCCTCCATCCACGATGCCCCCGCGTTTACAGGTTACGTCCGCCGGAAAATATAGTCTGAGCAATTTTGAACACTGCTGCCTTATTCAAAGGAGCCCACTACCAACTCACGAAACGTTCTTTTGCGGCCCAAGGTACTGGCCTGCCGGCCAGTACCCGGCCCAACAGGTCAATGAGATGTCTGCTCGGCCCCCGACCCCGGCCGAATTGCTGCAGCGCAGCGAACCGCCACTTCGGCTCAGCGGACATTCGACGCGTCGGGTGTGAGCTGTTTTGCTCAGATTCCTGGCTGACAAAGGCGTAAGCGAGTCATAATCGACACGCCATCCCAAGGCGTTCGGTCTCCAATTCAAGCTGAACCGGAAACCCATCCGGGCGTCCGTGGCCTCGCTCCGAACCATGTCGGGCGAAAGGATATACCATGCAAGTAACTTCAATGCTTCAAGGAGAATCGCTGAAGCGTCTGCCGCAAGGCGCAGCCGTCGGTGCCGTCGCAACGATTGTTGTTGGCTTTAGCTTGGGCGGCTGGTCGCTCGGCAGCACCGCCGACAGGAAGGCGAAAGATCGCTCCGATCTGGCGGTCGTAGCGGCGCTGGCACCCGTGTGCGCCGACAAATTCCGCGCACTACCTGACGCCGAGGCGAAGAAAGTTGCGCTTTCGAAGGTCGAACCGTGGAAGCGCGTGGACGAGTTCCCCAAGGACCTCGTGACCCTCCCGGGTGAAACGTACCCGAGTTCCGCCCTTGTGTACGCCTGCTACGCGTTGCTATTTGCACCGAAGTCAGCTGCGCTCCAGTGAGAAGGAGGCGCGAAGAACGTTATTAGGAGAAGATCATGACCATCAATGTTCTTCCTGATCACGTGATGCGAACGGTGTTTCTTTCGCTGGCAGCCGCAATCCTTGTGTTTGTTGGTATGTTGTTGTTGACTACCCTTCATTCCTAGAAAACTGACGCCGTACGTACCTCGCCTCCAGCGTGAGCACAGATTGTCCGCAGCGGGTCTTGGTCGTTTTGAAAACGGCCGGGCAGAAGCTTTGACGCCTCGCGCCCTTGGCGAGGTGGCCGTGCTCGGCCCTTTATGCCGAGTTTGTCTGCTTTTCTGTCTGAAAGTGCTGCGGACGCGGATTCCAGCCGTGTTGGGCGGCTCTGCGATAGGATACGTCATCCTTGAACCCGCAAAAGCAGCGACCTCCACCGCGAATTAAAGTCTCGACGTACCCTTGTGCTTTGATATCGGTAC
>JBAUGC010000061.1:0-1945 GCA_049679485.1 Xanthobacteraceae bacterium | reverse complement strand
AGAGGTAAATCGGCCTCTCGAAAGCTATATCGCAAGGAGAACACGTATTATGAGACCCAAACCACCGTCCGGCAGGTGCCGGATTACTATGAAAATCTATCCGTTTTTACCGCAAAGGGGCCCGCTGGGCCCCTTCGGCGTTTCAGGAGACCTGTCATGACGAAGACTGCCACAAAAGCCAACACCGCTGCCTCCTCCGCACCGCTCATCGTGCTCGGCTATGACGAGAAGCAAAAGCCGAGAGGCGCCCATTTTTCCGGCGCCGATGCCGACCTCGTTGCCAAGGCCGCGCAGGCCATGGACCTCAAGGTCTATGAAGCAGCGAGCGAAGACTTGGCCAAGCTCGCCAAGAAACTGCCGGTCGGTAGGCTTTACAGCAACGGCCGCGGCTTTGTGCCTAACATCCGGCAGAACCTATACAGCCAGATCATCGTGGCGCTCGCGGCCGAGCCGCAGGCCGTCGCCGTTGGCAAAGACCAAGATGAGCCGCCGGTCGCGACCGGCTTGCCCCGGACCTGGGATGAGATCGCACCTGGCCATCTCGTGATCGCACAAGAGACACTCGAATACGGCTGGTGGGAAGCCATCGTGATCGGTCGCACCGGCGACATGTTCACGCTGCGCTTTCGAGACTATCCGAAGCTACCAAAGTTTGTTCGCCATCGGGCGGCGATAGCGTTGATGAGCCCTCCGGCTGAGTAACGAATGTCGGCGGCCCTGGCAGCCAACTTCGCCCCCGGGGCCGTCGTCTTGCTCGCACCACCAAATCCACCCCATCGCAAGGCCCATCCAACCGGCGGCGGCAGCGTCGCGGCTAGCGGATGCGCCTTGGCCTCACAGATTACGAAGGAGACGACCATGACGACCGACGCCAAGCAGACCAAGACCGAACTAATCCGTGCCCTCAATGACCGATTGCGTCAGAACTTCAGTGAAGGCACAGCCGTGATGACTTGCGGTGTTGCCGCACTCGGCGCCGAAGCCGTCGCGCGCATCGTCAAAACAATTGAGGTCTACGATAACTTTTGCCATGCCAACGATCCGCATGAAGAGCACGACTTTGGTTCGTTCGAAGCCGACGGCCACACGATCTTTTTCAAGATCGATTACTACGACTCAACGCTAACGCAGCATTCGCCGGATGCTGCCGATCCCTCAGTCACTAAACGAGTCATCACTATCATGCTGGCGGAGGAACACTGATCCATTCGTTGGCTCTGCTCACACTTTGGAATTTGGGGGTTATGAACGGTTCAACCTCTTTCAGTTGAGTCCGTTCTACCCCCAACTGCGGACACATCGCTGCGCCGCAATATTGTCGCGAAGGGCCAAGGCACGAAATCGCTTCGCGATAGCCCGCTTCGCGGGGGCGGGAGCCGAGAGGCCGATAACCCGATCGACAGGACTGTGATAACTGTGTGGCGAGGTCAACACGATCAACAAACGTACTGCAAGATGATCAGATGATCTGCGGGCCAGCATCCTGATACGGTGAGCCACATCAACGCCACCGATAACGCAATTACACAATTGCCTTGACGAATAGCGCCAACCAGTGTGCTTGAACGTGCCGAGCATATTTTGGCTCGCAAAAAATTGATTCAGTCCATGTCACTAAACACCGATCGACTGATCAATCGCGCAACGGTTGTCGGATGTGCCATTTCCGCTACGCGTAACTATTTGAAATTACACATGCCGAGAACATTAAATCCCCTTTTGTGCAACATTCATGCCGAAACGCGAAAGTTGTGGAAGCGTTCTGCCATGCGGGTGGCCGGCTCTCGACCCGATGCCGTCCACAGCGCCGACATGCAATCCCCATAGAGCCTGCTGCACCGCCGGGTGCCCCACCCACCGCGATTTCGTGCCTTGGCGCTTCTCGGACGCCGGCCGCATCAGCGAGTGGAGAGTCACGTCATCCCGGCGTCCGAGAAACCTACAC
>JBAUGC010000060.1:0-8530 GCA_049679485.1 Xanthobacteraceae bacterium | reverse complement strand
GAGTTTCGCTGTCGGCGCGGGCGGTTCGCCCGCGCCTTTGTTTTAGAGCATGATCCGGAGAAGTGGACGCCGGTTTCCCGCCTTCGCGAAGCCCTGCTGCGGCGGGCGAAGGAAGGTCCGAAAAGATCATGCTCCCAGCCAAAGATAACGGAGCGTCAATCGATTCAATCTGAAGCGATGGCGCTCCAGCGGGGCTATCGCCTTATTCGTCCGTGATTTACGGTTGGCGCAAAAGCGGGCGCTGCGGTGCCACGAGCGGCGGATGCCTGGACCAAGGATTGGCGGAAACGAGCGGCAAAGCCGGCACCTGCGAAGGCGGGTCGGGGCACTGGTTCTGCTCGGATCGTTGGCGCTGGCGGGATGTGAGTCTTTCACCGGTTTGTCGTCATCCGAAAAGGACGACACGACCCTCACGCCCTCGCAATCCAATCTGACCTCGCTCACCGCAGTCGTTGAAAAGCATCCCGACGATCCGCAAGCCTATAACGTGCGCGGTTCGGTACTGGCCGAGGCCGGACGCACCGAGGAGGCCCTTGCCGATTTCAACAAGGCGATCAGCCTCGACGCCAACTATGCCCAAGCCTACGCCAATCGCGCACTGCTCTATCAGCGGACTGGCAAACTCGACTTGGCGCTCGCCGATTACAACAAGGCGCTCTCAATCGACGGCAGCTATGCACCCGCGCTTCTTGGCCGTGGCATTGTCAACCGCGCAGAGGGTCACAGCACGCAGGCGCTGACCGATCTGAACAAGGCCATCACGCTCAAGCCTGACAACGCACAGGCGTATTATCAGCGCGGCCTTCTGTATCAGAGCCAGCGTCGGCACCAATTCGCCATCGACGATTTTGCCACGTCGATTGGCCTTTCCCCGCATAAGGCCGAGCCGCACGTGGCGCGCGCCCTCAGTTATCTGGCCATCGGCGACGCCAAATCGGCCGCTTCCGATCTCGACGATGCGGTGCAGATCGATCCCGGGAACCTGCAGGCGTGGACCAGCCGCGGCCTCGCCTACGAGCGTCTCGGCCAGAAGGATAAGGCGGCCGGCTCCTATGCCAAGGCGCTCAATATCAACGAAAAATACGAGCAGGCGCGCGCCGGCTTTGCGCGCGTAGGCGGGAAGGTCGGGCAATCCTACCAGACGTTCTGAGACCTTCAGCTGAGCGAGGCAGCCTCATGACGATTACACTCAACCACACCATTGTCCCGGCGCGCGACAAAGCCGCATCGGCGAAATTTTTCGCCGACATCTTCGGTCTCAAACGCGGGCGCGCCACTTACTTCGCGCCGGTCAAGGTCAACAAGTCGCTGACGCTGCTGTTCGACGAAGACGGCAAGTTCGAGAGCCATCATCTTGCCTTTCACGTCAGCAAGCGCGAATTCGACGCCATCTTCGGCCGCATCAAGGCAGCGAAAATCGCGTTCGGCAGCGCGCCGTGGAGTCTCGATGACGGCAAGCTGAACGATTGGGGCGGCGGCCGCGGCGTGTATTTTCGCGACCCGAACGGACACGTGTTCGAACTCATGACCGTGCCGCAGTAACTCATCTGCGATTCGCCCGCTTACGCCGCAGGCAATGCGCCAATCCGCTGGTCCGACGGCGACCTTTGCGCCGGCGACGACAACGCACGACGGGCAGCACCGGGCAGCGGTGTTTCGGCCGCTTCGGGGGGCGGGACAAAGCGTGGTCCGCGCAACATCAGGCCTGCAAACAGATGCGAAGTACGGATGGCAAACTTTTCGATCGGCTCGAATGCGTGGGCCACCAGCAGAGATACGAGGATCGTGGACGGTACCACCACCGCGGCCATCGCCGACGGTGACCAGGACAGCTGATGAAGCTCGATGATCAAGAACGACGAAAGGCTGCAAATGACGGCGCTATGAACGAGGTAAAGCGGAAAAGACACCCGTCCCAACCACTTTGAAAGCCGGGACGACAGGATCCGGCGCAAAAAAGGGCTGAAAACGGGCGCGAGTACCAGGCACGCGCCGAGAAACGCGCAGATGACCACGCCGTCGTGCTCCAATCTGTAAAATAATACGAAAGCAACGAGCGATAAGCCGACGACGTTTCCTGTCGCTCCTTTGGTGAAGTCCTTGCTGCCAGTCACTGTGTGTAGAATGGCGATGAGGTATCCGTAAAAGAATGTCAGGTATGGTTGATCTATCTGCCAGCAGAGAAGAAGCGCAACCGCGCATGACAGCATTCTTAAACGCAGGCTCACTCCAAAGACCGCGACAATTGCAAAGATCAAAAACGATCCCGCCAATTCAATCGGCATGGTCCAGAGAACGACATCGTACGACTTCGAATTCTCGTACATGAAATAAACGTCGTAAAACGAGAACTTGAGATAAGACAATAACGAGGGGCTAAACGCATAAAATGAGCCAAGCCAATCGGGCCGCGCTACAATGGAACCTGCCTGCTGGTTCAGCATCGCCCCGCATTCCAGGAGCACGAGAGAAAGAAGCGATGCGGCGGCAATGGGGATAGTCAGTCTAATGTAGCGTCCGAGCGCCGTAGCTCTGATCTGTTCCAGATTGTTGCTGGACAAATATCGGGTTGACAGCACAAAGCCGGACAGAACAAAGAACAGGTAGATCGCAAGCCGGCCGTCATTCAACAACAGCCGCGTGCCGGCGAGGCTGGGAACGATTTGTCCGAACAGCTCCCAAGTTGAGTGGAAGACCAGGACCGCGACGGCGGCCCATCCGCGAAGGCCGTCCAGGTAACCGAGGCGGTTGTGTTCTTTCGCGCCCATATTCGACGTTTTCATACCGCGAGAAGCGTCGTATTCGCCGGTTCACAAATTTGCTCATGCCGCGCAATCCTTGCTTGTTAGGCTGACGGGCAGGAATGGCGGCGCAATCTGGTATCTGAAAATGATGAAGGTGTTGTTAGCGAAGTAACGGGTGATTTGTGCGGCGACGCCGCTCGATTGATAACCAAAGTCAATCGCGGCCGCACTCACGCGCCATCCGGCTACGGATGCGGCGGCGAGTCCAGATCGCCGGCGAGAAAACGGCCAACGGCGTGCAGCGCGCCGTTCTTGTCGAGATCTTCGTGGCCGCCGTCGAGAAACCGCACGATATGCTTGTGCGCTTTGGTCAGGTCGAACATCCGCTCGCCCATAGCATAAGGAACGACCTGGTCTTTCAGACCATGAAGGATCAGAACCGGCGCGGTGATTTTTCCGATGCGCTCGTCGGAGCGGAATTGATCTTTCATCAAGAGCCGCACCGGCATGTACCAGTAGCTGATGGCGGCGACGGCGGCGGCCGAGGTGAAAGGTGCTTCCAGGATCACGCGGCCGACCGGCTTCTCAGCCGCCAGTGCAATCGCGACACCGGAGCCGAGCGACTCGCCCCAGAGCACGAGCTCCTGCGGCCAATACCGCGAAACCGCAAAGGCGTAACCGGCCTCGGCGTCAGCAATCAGGCCGGCTTCGCTCGGACTGCCATCCGAACCGCCAAAGCCGCGATATTCGACGCCAACCAAACCGATACCGCCGGCGATGAGCTTGCGAAAACGCTCAACGCGGTAACGCAGCGCACCGCCGTTGCCGTGAAAATAGAGGATGACCGGTTTCCCCTGATGCGGCGCGACATGCCAAGCGGTGATCCGCGCGCCGTCCGAGGCCGTCAGGTTAACCTCCTGCGCCTCGGGCAGGCCGGCTTGCGCCGGCGTGGTGTGGACCGTTTCCGGGAAATACATCATCGAACGCTGGGAGAAGTAGAGGATCGCCGCGAGCCCGACGTAGAGGCAAACCAGAACGATCGCCACACACGCCAGAGCCGTCATGGTCCACGCCGGCCGCTTCGACCACGCGCGCACGGCATGGTCATGCAAAGTGCTGACAGCAGGCCGCGTAAAATGACCCGCGCGCGCACCGAGGTCACGTGAGATGACGACCGCGCGCCGCGTAAGATCGCGTACTGCTTCCGCGAATTCACGACACGCCAGGCTGCTGCGTCTTTGCGCATTGCTGCTCCAGGCATCGCGCCAGAATAGGAGAGAGCGTGCCATCAAGCCTCACGGCTGATCAGAAGAATCGCACCAGCACAAAAGCAAACCGGCCGGCTTATGCAAGCCGGCCGGTTAATTCCTTCGTTACGCGGCGCGATCAGGGGCAGACCTGAACGCTTCGGACCCGATAACCCGCACCTTCGACCCAGACTTTCCGCTTTGCCCAGTGACAGCCGGGCGCCAGCTGAGCATAGGCCGGTGCCGGCGCAGGCGGCACTGCCGCGCGTGGAGGCGGCGGGTAGTAAGCCCCAGGAGGCGGCGCGTAGTAGGCCCCCGGAGGCGGCGGATAATAGCCGGGCGGAGGTGGGGGGTAATAATAGCCGGGCGGGGGCGGATAATAGTACGGGCTGTTCGCGACCGCGCTCCCAACGATAGCGCCGGCAGCAAGGCCGCCGACGATTCCCGCTCCTATTGCGCAACCGACGCACCAAGCATTTGCCGGGCTCGGCGTGGCAGCGACTGACACCAGTCCGATGCTCGCTGCTCCGGCAAGCGCGATGAGCGACCTATGCATATGCCCTCCTCATGATTCAGACGGGTGCTGATCGTACGCGCAGGTGAGCGCATGGACCCGCAAGTCCCGAATTCCTCATCGCCACCGCTGATATTAAGCAGCGATTCTTTGTCGGAAGTTAGGTGCCGTACTGAATGGTATCCGCCGCCGGTACCAAATCTGCAACGATCACCGCCCGGCGGTGGGTTATTCTGAGCGACGCGCGAACGACCCGTTCAGTAACAGGCACGCACCCAGTAATAGCCGTTCCACACACGGCGGCAGCCGGGCCCGTAGTAAGGACCGTAGGGGTAGTAGCCGTTGTAGTAATACGGCCTGGAAGCCGCCACCGCCCCGCCAACGACAGCGCCGCCAACTACTGCGCCGGCAACCCAGGGGCCGGGACCCCAACAACAACCACCGCGCCAGCCCCAGCCGCCACCACGCCAGCCCCAGCCGCCGCGCCACCACGCGTCCGCCGGGCTGGATGTCGCCACCGCCGTCACGCCAAGCGTTGCGGCCAAAGCCACAGCTGTCAAAATCTTTTTCATGGCACCACCCTCAAACTTGCAACGATGTCCAACCGACCCCAAGACCTAGGTTCCCACGTACGGGTTGAACGGAAACTGAACAATGCTGCCTGATTATGGCCATCATTTGAAACGCGAAAATCAACGTTAAGCAGGCCCTAATGTCCCTGATTTTCGCCATTGGCGATATCCATGGCTCACTCCGCAAACTGCAGAGCCTGACGCAGCGCTGCGAACAGTATGCCGAAGGTCGGCCAATGGCCTTCATCTTTCTCGGCGACTACATCGACCGGGGACCGGAGAGTGCAGGAGTCGTCGGCTACCTGCTCGATCTGCAATCCCGAATGCCGGGGCGCGTCATGGCGCTCAAGGGAAACCACGAGGCGATGGTGCTCGGGGTCCTCGACGGCACTCTCCCTGCTGACTACTGGCTCGCACAGGGTGGGGCCGAGACGCTGCAGAGCTATGGTGCCTCAAACGCCGGCGAACTACCCGACAGCCATGTCAATTGGCTGCGTACGCTGCGCCTCAGCCACAACGACGGACTCCGCTTCTTTGTCCATGCCGGCATCGATCCGGAAAAGCCCCTTGATGCGCAGCGGGACGCTGATCTTATTTGGATCAGGGAGCCCTTCCTCTCCGACCGTCGCGATCACGGGCGCCTCATCGTCCATGGCCACACCCCGCTGATGACCAGCAAGCCAGACCTGCGGGCGAACCGGCTCAATATCGACACCGGTGCCGTGTTCGGCGGTCCTCTGACCGCGGCGGTCTTTGGCGACACGGAGATCAAGCCAATTGGATTCGTGCAGGTTGATTGAGCCCCTATCCTTTCGCGCCAGTCTGCGTCAATCCGTCGCAGAGTCGGACGACGAACGCTCGCTGTGCCTGTCCACGTTGGCCCGCCAAGCTAGTGTTCTCAGACGATTCGAATTGGGGCCTTGGTGAGAGACAAATCGACCAAGACGCGCGAAAAACCTCTGGTGCTGCTATCGCGGCAGCGGGGGCAGATCGGTGGACAAAGGCAATCCGCCGGTTCTGAAGCACCTAGAGCCTCCAAGTCGCGTACGAGCGTGGTCGCCGCGCGGCTTGCGGCCGAGGTGGAGCGGCTGGCCGCAGAACTTAAAGCCTCGCAAACGCGCATCAGCGAACTCGAGGCGAGGATCGACGTCGATCCCCTCACCGAGACGCTCAACCGCCGCGGTTTCGAACGCGAACTGAAGCGCTCACTCGCCTACGTCAAACGCTACGCCGTGAGCGCAGCGCTCATCTACCTCGATCTCGATGAATTCAAGCCGGTCAACGATCGTCACGGACACGCAGCGGGCGACGCGGTCCTTAAGGCCGTTGCCGCGGCGCTTGCCCGCGAGGTGCGCGCTTCGGACGTTGTCGCGCGCATTGGCGGCGACGAATTCGTCGCGTTGCTGTGGAACGTCACTGCGGATGAAGCCGCAGCCAAGGCGGCAGCCCTCGAAGCTGCGGTGTACGCGACGCCGGTGCGGTGGAAAGCTTCGACGCTGGTCGTGGGCGCTTCCGCAGGCGTTGCGCAGATCGGCCCGCTTGATAGGCCCGCGGATCTGTTGGCGCGCGCGGATGCGGCCATGTACGCCCGCAAGGCGCAGCGGAACTCACAGGCCGTGCGCCGCGCCGAACCTGCCGCGACCGCTACGCAATGATATCCGGCGTCAGCTGGTCTTCGATGAAGGTGATGCGATCACGCAATTGCAGTTTGCGCTTCTTCAGGCGCTGAACCTGGATGATGTCGGCGCCCGGCGAGCCCTGCAGCGCCGCAATCGCGGCGTCGAGGTCGCGATGCTCCTGCTGCAGGCGCGCAAGCTGCGCGCGAAGCTCGCGTTCTTCCTCTTGCGTCATTGCCGCCCTGGTCGCGCCTTGGTCACGTTCGGGACGCCCTTTGGCACGGGCTAACGGCCGTAAGTTCCTTTGGATTATCGCCTTTCGATCGATTTCCCACAAGTGTGCAGCGCGGCAGTGCACAGCGGGGATTTTCGCGGCCGGCAAAAAGGAGTATGTTTTCGCCCGGTCATACTTGTGTAGCATCCCGCTTAACAGGGTCTGGGGTAATAAACGCAAGGAGGCAGCCAGATGGCGATTGAAGCGCATCTTGTGGAGCTAGAGAAACGGCACCAGGCACTCGATGTGGAAATCAGCGAAGCGTTAGCCCACCCGGCAACGGACGATCTGAAAATCGCGGAACTCAAGCGACGCAAGTTGCACGTCAAGGACGAGATCGCTCGGCTCCGGCAGGAAGCCAGCGTACATTAATCGGTTAGTTTCAAGCTTATCAAGGTCGCCGCGGCTCCGCGGCAAGCGCGGACGCAAGACGCATTTGTTTGACGCGCCTCAGCTAATCCAAGTGCAGCCGCCTATTGCGACGCGAGACCAGGGGCCAGGAGCCGACCTCATCCCGGTTTCATAATCGCGCGGTGATTGCGGCTTTGTGCGGAAAATGTCGCGCGAGATTGATACTGTCGCGCTCAATATGCTTGCCGAGCGTTTGCTGCTCGCACAGAAGGCGGACGGTTTTGTAAAATGGAGGAGGGGCGATGCCGAGGTATAATCTCAGACAAAATTTTCTGCTCGCGATGCTGTCAATTGCAGCCCTGAGCATTGCGCCAGCGCAGGGGCAATCGCCTCAATCGTGGACCCAGGCTGGCATGCTGAGGTGCAACCTTAATCCAAGTGTTGGCGTCGTCATATTTGGTCATCAACCGATGGAATGTAAATTCCAGCCGGTCTCGGGGCTGGTGCAAGCTTATGACGGCGCGATCAACACCGTCGGTCTAGACCTCGGGATCAGTGGCGGCGGCAGGTTCGCGTGGGCGGTCTTCGGCTCGGCGTCAGGAATACCCAACGGCGCACTGGCGGGAGAATATGTCGGCGCCTCCGGCGATATCGGTTTGGGGGTTGGCGTCGGCGCCAACGTGCTCGTGGGCGGCTCAAATCGAAGCATCGCCCTGCAGCCGTCTCCCTTGAAGGGTCAATGGCGGTTGACGCTGTTGCAGGCTTATCGCAGCTGAAATTGCGCCCGGCGCAGATGTGAGAATGCGCGCGACGGCCGTGAACGGCGTTCCGTACAACAGCGCGCCGCGCGCATGAGAAGAGCCGAAAGCAGCCGGCTTAGTTACCCGTTCCCTCGACGATGAACGAAAGCGAATCCGTTGACTTGATCCGCATCGCATCGATTTCTTTCATCGCCGGCGAGTCATACCAAGCTTGCGCCTTAGCAGCGCTATCGAAGCGGATAAGCACAAAGCGTTGAGGCGGTTTCCCGTCGAGGCTCGTTATTGCGTTAGTGGCGACGATGAGGTGTCCGCCGGCAGCGGCAACGACTGGCGGCGCTTTCTCGGTAACTGTCTTGTAATTGGCCGCGTCGGTTACGCTTCTGATGGCAATAATCACATAAGCAGGTTTCGCCTGAGCATGGATGGTCTGAATGGCAGCCCCGCCCGCGGC
>JBAUGC010000059.1:0-1701 GCA_049679485.1 Xanthobacteraceae bacterium | reverse complement strand
CTGGATGCGGCCATCGCGCGGCGCTACCAGCGTGTCGTCGTTTATCTCGACATTATAGAGTTCCACGTCGTGGGTGGCTGCATCGAGCGCGTGTTCGCTTTCGGTCACCCGATCCTGCGCCGCCTGCAGCGCTGCCTGGGCGCCATCCAGTTGCTGTTTGCGTTGATCTAAAAGCTCTTGCGTCTCGACGCCCTTTTGTACCGTGTAAGCGGCGCGATCGTATTCCTGCTGTGCCAGGAGCACTTGCGTCTTCTGTTGTGCCAGGTTGGCGTTTGCCTCATCGACCGCTCGCTTGGACTGTTGGACGGTGGCTTGCGATCGCTTCAGTGAGGCCTGAAGGTCGCGTGTATCCATGCGCGCGACGACTTGCCCGGCCTTCACCAGGTCGCCCTCGTCGGCCAGGATTTCGCCAATGCGAGCGGCGTATTTGGTGTCGATATTGATCTCGTCCGCCTCGAGCCGCCCATTGCCGAAGAAAACCCCGGCCGGCAAGGCGGGGTGAAGCCTCTGCCACCAGTAATAGGCGCCGCCGGCGCCGCCGATCAGCACGAGAACTAAAAGTCCAGCCTCGATCCAGCGGGCGCGCGCGCGCCGTTTGGCCACGACCGCCGGCAGACCGGCCTCGATCCGCGCCGGCAGAGTCTCGCGACGGTCCACGGCTGGTTCTGCTTGTGGCTTTGCGGGGGGCCATGCCGCGGGCGTGACCTTGCCTTGCTCGTCTTTGCTGTCTTGGTCCATGTCGCGTCTAATTTCTGCGCCCAATTCCGTACCCATGGCGAACGATACGCGATGTGGATTAGCCGCAAAATTCAGGGTTCGGCCCTAAGGGATTTTACGGAGCCGCTCGCTGCGATGCGAATTTACGGGTATCATCATCGTCAAGGCCGGGAGTTCGACACCAAGGACGTGGTGACCGATCCGGACAATTCGTCCAATACGAAGCGCTCGGTGCTGGAAGACTGACCTTTGGCCTAGCTCGGCCGCAGTGACGGCACGCTCGCGGACTGGGACGAGTTGCGCGCCGAAGCGGCGCGCGCTCATAACAAACGCTTCGCGGCGTACCTGCTCGGGATGCCGCTACTTCCCGATCGAGTTGATGTTGTAACTGACGGCGTGCGTGTTTAAAGGCATCGTCGATCGCGAAGGTCAGATCGGCATGGCACCGCAACCCGGCATGCTGCGGCCAAAGGGGTTCCGGGTCAGCCGCGTGTCGGTCGATAGTGTCACGGATCGCGGGCGTTGCGGTCAGGCCTTGAGGCTGGATTTCAGGCTGGCTCTGCATGATCCGATCACTTTGAAAATTACCGTCGGATGGCGCTTCTTTGATTCACATCAACATCGTCCGGTGAACTCGGTTTGCGTTATTTCGCCTGCCGGATCCTCATTCCAATTTTCAGCCCGCCGCGGGCACCGCCGACAAACGCGGCTCCACGGCGGTCTTGGACGAGCGGATGGGCGGGAAATCGTCGGCGGTGATCGTCTCGCGCTTGAGCAGCAAATCGACGCCGGCGTCGAGATCGCCGCGCCGCGTTCGCAAGATTTCGCCAGCGCGCTCGAACGCCCGGCCGAGAAGATCACGCACGGCGACGTCGACCTCCCGCGCGGTCAGTTCGGCAGCCTGAACGGGGCTGCCGGCCGGCATCATCAAGAACGGCTGCGGCGTCGGCGCATAAGTGCGCTGAGCGACGGGCGGATCCATGC
>JBAUGC010000058.1:0-6622 GCA_049679485.1 Xanthobacteraceae bacterium | reverse complement strand
CGCACCTGAAAGATCAGCTTGCCGCGGAAGTGCCGTCCTTCGCTAAGCCGATGGGCCTCGATGGCTTGCGACAGACGAAACAACTTCACCTCGGGCGGCCGCTCGGCGCCGGTTGCTACCAGGCGTGCGATCTGTTCGAGCGGTTCACGGCCGCGGACCACGTTGGGCCGTAGCGCGATGACATCGGGACGTGTCGGCTGCGGCGCTTTCCCGCCGGAAGCGATGAAAGCGGCGCGGCCGCCCGGCCTGAGCACGTCGAACGATTTGATCGCCACCTCGCCGCCAACGGTGTCGAAAACAGCGTCACAATTGCTGACCACGCGGGTAAAGTCAGTCGCGTTGTAGTCAATGACTTCGTCGGCGCCGAGGCCGCGCACGTAGGCGAGGTTCGCTGCGCTGGTGGTGGTAATCACGCGGGCGCCGAGATGCTTGGCAAGCTGAATGGCGAAGCTCGCGACGCCGCCGGCGCCGCCCTGAATGAGGATGGTCTCGCCGCGCTGGAGCTTCAGCGTGTCTTCGAGGCTTCTGATCGCGGTGAGGCCGGCGAGCGCCAGCGCGGCTGCGTCGATGTGCGACAGCGTGGCGGGCTTCCTGGCGATGATCGCGGACTTGATCGCAACCTTTTCGGCGTACGCGCCCTCCTTGCCGACGTCGAAAACGCCGAACACCGCGTCGCCGATCTTCAGATCGTCGACGCCGGGGCCCGTTGCGGCAACCGTGCCGGAAAAATCCCGGCCGAGAATGAGCGGAAAATTCGCCTGGGAATATTCGCCGGCGCGCACTTTCCAGTCGGCAGCGTTGACGCTCGCCGCGACCACATCGACGACGACTTCGCCCGCCCCCGTAACCGGATCGGGCATGTCGCCGTAATGCAGAACTTCGGGGCCGCCAAATTTTTCGATGAAGACTGCTTTCACTGGACTACCTTATGATCGTGGGTTGACCGGCAGCCGGAAACGCGGCGGCGCTGCGACGCGAAACCTTAGTCTCGGATTTCATACTGCTCAATCCCGGCTAGTCTCGTACAATCGTAAGCGCAGGAGGGGTTGCAATGGCGCATGGGCTCTATGTCGATGGCGTGTGGAAGAGCGAATGGTACGACACCTCAACCACCGGCGGCCGCTTCGTGCCGACCGAGCCGGTCTTCCGCAATTGGGTGACGGCGGACGGCAGCGCCGGGCCCACCGGGGAGGGCGGGTTTCCCGCCGAGCGCGGCCGCTATCACCTTTACGTCTCGCTGGCCTGCCCATACGCCCACCGCACCGTGATTTTCCGCAAGCTCAAGGAACTCGAGAGCGTGATCTCGATGTCAGTCATCGATCCGGTTATGGGCGAGCAGGGCTGGCAGTTCGGCGAGGGCGCGCTGGCCGACGCTGTCAACGGCAAGCACCGGCTGGGCGAGATCTATCTGCTCGCCGATCCGCGTTATACCGGCCGCGTGTCAGTACCGGTGCTGTGGGACAAGGAACGCCGCACCATCGTCAACAACGAATCGCCCGAGATCATCCGCATGCTCAATTCGGCGTTCGTGGCGCTTACCAACGACCGCGCCGATTATTATCCGCAGGAGCTGCGCACCGAGATCGATCGCATCAATGCGCGGGTCTATAGCGACGTGAACATCGGCGTTTATCGCGCCGGTTTCGCGACCAAGCAGGCGGCGTATGAAGAGGGTTGCCGCACCGTATTCGCCGCGCTCGACTGGATCGAGGGTCTGCTCTCTCGCCAACGTTATCTGGTCGGTTCGCGGCTGAAGGAAGCCGACTGGCGGCTGTTCACCACGCTGGTTCGCTTCGATGCCGTCTATTACAGCCACTTCAAATGCAATCTGCGCCGGATCGTGGACTATCCCAATTTGTCGAACTACGTACGCGATCTCTATCAAACACCCGGCATCGCCGACACCGTGAATTTGGATCACATCAAGCGGCACTATTACATGAGCATGACCGCGATCAATCCGACGCGCATCGTACCGCTTGGGCCGGCGCTCGACTTCGCGGCGCCGCACGACCGCGGTAGATTCGAACGCCGGGCGTAGGCTGTGGCGGCAATGCCGTGTGACGGTTTTATGAATCCCCGCGACCGAAAAAGCGGGATTGCGCGTGAGTTACTTGACGAGTAACAAAAATATTTCGGATGTGTCGCACATGGATCGCTCGCTTAGACACTAAACGCTGCCGCGGCCTGATTAGATGCCGACGATCGCCTGGCCGCAATTGGGGCTGATGTTCTGACCGGTCACCGCGTCGGCCTCGCGGCTTGCGAGCCACGCAATCGCGTAAGAAATCTCTTCCGGCAGCACCTGGCGTTTTAGTGCCATTCCCTCGACGATTTCCTTGAATATTTCGGGAGTGGCGTCGGCGCGGGTCATCGGCGTGTCCGTAAAACCCGGGGAGACGGTGTTGACTGTGATCTTGTAAGGCGCGAACTCGCGGGCCCAAGCGCGCGCCAGAGCCGTAAGCGCGCCTTTGGCGCCGGTGTAATGGCTCATGGCCGGAGAGCCGGTCATGGCGAACGTCGATCCGGTATTGATGATGCGCCCGAACTGGCGCTGTTTCATTCCCGGCGCAACCGCCTGGACCGCGAAGAATGCGCCCTTCACGTGGGTGTCGAACAGGCTATCGAAGAACGCCTCGTCGATCTGTTCGATCGGCGCCATCATGCCGGTGATGCCGGCGTTGTTGACCAGAACGTCGATCTTGCCGAATTCCGCTTCGGTCGCCGCGACAGCGCTTTTCACCTCGGCGACGACGCGATTGTCGGCTTTGAGGCAAAGCGGAGCGACGCCGTCGCGCTTTAGCTCTGCTTTCGCTTGGTCGAGGTTGTCCTGTTTGAAATCGGTAATGGCCACCTTGGCGCCGCGCGTGCCCAACACCCGCGCGTGCGACAGCCCTAATCCGGTCGTGCCTCCGGTAATGAGAACGGCGTAGCCGACAAGGCTGTTCGTCATGCGTCCCTCCCGCTTGGGTGTTTATGGACGCAATGAGTACTCATTTAGAGATGAGCCGCCAAGCGCGGGCGTGGCGTTGTAGACCGGACTTGCCTAAACCGATTGGGCCTGCAATCGGCAGCATTAACGCCGGTGCTTTCCGTTTCAGCCGATGGCCGCCGAAAGCAATAGCTTTTCATCGGCCGGGTCGATGATGCCGGCAAGTGACGTGCCACACTCTTGGCATTCGAGGCGGTAGCTCTCGAACCCGCATTCGTCGATGTGAGGGAGGGCGGTCCTAAAGAACGTCAGCGGTGCATTGCATATCGGGCACGCGGCGTGTGCGCTCGGGACGGTGAGGGCCTGATCCGCAGTTGTAATCGAACGATGAGCGCCCATCGAGATTGCTTGATGCGCCGAACAGCGGCAATGCGAAAATTCTTATAGTCGACGCGTTGCAAAAGTGCCTGAAATGTACCTGCAGCATTTTATTGCGCCGGTTTACCTTCCGCTAACCGCGTCGAGGCGACGGCGATTTCTGCGGCACGCCAGAATCGAGGAAATGATCTGCTGGGGACGGCCGACACTGCACCAATAAATCAGAGCACGCGCAGCTGCCAATTACCCCGCAAGCTGTGGCGCTTCGCTTACATGCGGGGTCAAGTGTTCTTCCGACGGCGGCAATTCCTGTGTCGCGCTGCGTTCATACAGCATCCGCCGTTCGAAGAACGTCGATCTGAAAAACGGATACCGCCGGTACACGTCATCCGCGGCGGTGGGATAATAGGAAGTCATGAGGCAGATCGGTTTTGCCAGTTTCGGGTAAGGCCGCGATTCACAGATCAGCCGGTGGTGGAAGGTCCGCCGATAAAACGCCTGGTGCTCTACTCTTATAGCTGCGAGAAAATGGTCGGCATTGAAGTGTTCGACCGCCATCCAACAAAGTCGAAGTGTGACATATGGCAGTCCGCGATGGAGCCGAGAAAGGGTTTCGTCGGTGACAAAGCGGGTTGAATCGACGATGACCTTGCCGGCATCCAGTTCGGGTTGCAAGACGTCGGAAAATACTTCGAGCGTAGGAAAGTCGGGGTGTTGGCGGGAGCCGACGTGGATACGCATCGAGCCCGCCAGTTCGCCGTCGAGGTACAACCCGAAGAGGTAGGCATTATCCGTCTCGTCGTATGGATCGGAAAAGGTTCGCGTGTGATTCGGCGAAATGGCTCCCTCGCGCAAATACGCCCTATAGCGAAGGCGAGAGATGCTTTCCCGTTCTTCACCGCTGCCATCCACGCGCTTGTAATCGATCCTATCCAGCAGCTGTGCAACGTTATCGGAGAAACTGCCCTCTGAGCGGGGATGATCCGAAGTAACGGAATGCGATTGAAACGAAGTCACCGTGACCGGAGCCATGGACGCCTCACTCGGCGCCTCATTAGGCGCCTGCGACCACAACGTTAACACTTTGTTAATCTGATTACAATTTTCGCGAGCGTTTTATGGGCGATTAGGGTTAACCGGCATCTTGCCACAAGACGTGACAAAGATATGTCGGGAAAGAAGCTCTACTCAGGCGGCGTCGCTGCGAATTCCTGCAGGCCAGGCAGTAGTTTGGGCGGGCGCCACGTAAAATGCATAAAGCAACTTCCGCAGATCGGCGGCGGGCATGGGCCGACCGAGCAGGTATCCTTGCACCTCGTCGATGCTGTCCTCGGCGGCGAGCAGTTCAAGTTGTTCCTGCGTCTCCACGCCTTCGACCACCACGCGCAAACCTAACTGCGCGCTCAACCGCGTCATGCCGCGCAGCAAGGTCACTCTGCGTTCGTCGTCGCCAAGGCCCTGCAGGAAGGATTGGTCGATTTTTACCTTGTGAAATGGAAAGCTGTGCAAATAACTGAGACTCGAATAGGCGGTACCAAAATCATCCAATGAGATCTTCACGCCCAACTCGGCAAGTTGATCGAGATCGGCGCGGGTCCTTTTCGTATTCTGCAGCAAAGTCGATTCCGTGATCTCGAGCTCAAGCCGGCCGGGCGGCAGATTAGTGGCGGCAAGCGTCTCGCGAACCAGCGCCGGAACGTTGGAACGATCGAACTGAATCGAGGAGAGGTTCACCGCCACAGCAATATCGCCCGGCCAGCGGCGGCACTCCAGACAGGCATTATACAGGACCTGATTACCGATCTCGACGATCAGGCCCATTTCCTCGGCAACCGGAATGAATTCCGCAGGTGAAACCATTCCGCGCTCACGATGCGGCCACCGCAGCAACGCTTCGCAGCCCTCGATGCGCCTGGATTTCAGGTTGAAGATTGGCTGATAGTAAAGTTCGAAATCCTCGCTCTCGGTCGCACTGCGCAAATCAAATTCGAGAGCTCTCCGCGCTTGGGCGTTAGCTTCCATTTTTGCTTCGAACCAGCGCCAGGTGCCGCGACCGTCGGACTTGGCCTGATACAGCGCAATGTCGGCATTGCGCAGAAATTGGTCCGGATCGATTGGGGTTTTTGCCAGCGCAATGCCGATGCTCGCGGTCACGACGACTTTGTGGCCGTCGAGATCGTAAGTGCCAGCGACAGCATTGAGAACGCGGGTCGCCAGCGCTTCACTCTGCTCAATCGACTTGACCGGAGCCTGCAAAATCACAAACTCGTCGCCGCCGAAGCGCGAAATGACATCGGCATCGCCAACGTGTTCGCGCAGACGATGAGCGACCGCCTGCAACAGCATGTCACCTCGCGTATGCCCTAGCGTGTCGTTCACCTGTTTGAACTGATCGAGATCGATGAAGTGAATGGCGCACATGTTGTCGGGCCGCCATTCGGCAAGGGCTTTTTCCATCCGGTCGCGCAGAACATTGCGATTGGGCAGTCCGGTCAGGGCATCAAAGCGTGCCAGGTGGTTGATTTTAGCCTCGGCAATCCTTCGTTCGGTGACGTCCTCTACCAGAACGACCATGCCACCGTTTTCCATCGGCTGGACCGTGAATTCGAGCGTTCGCCCATTCACCATGTCCACGGCGAAGGCGGCGTCATCGCTACCCGAAAGCTGGGCGTCGAGGCGATCGATGAGGCTCTGCGCATTGAGAGCCGACAGCAGACCCGCGTTGACGACACCGTCCACCAAATCGCGTACAGTCGAGCCCTTCAGCTCAAAATCCATCGACAGTCCGACTTGCTGGCTCAGTTTTTGATTTGCGACGACGACGCGGCGATTAGAATCGAACATGCACAAGCCATGCGGCATATTGTTCAGTGCAGTGTCGAAACGCTTTGCCAGCAACGACATATCGCGCGATGCGATCACCGCATCGAGCAGCGTGCGGCGCAATCTTTCCGCTATGAATTTTACCCCGAGGTAGAACGGGATGAGAAGGCCGGCAAAAATCCAATGAAACGGATTTCCGTAAAGCAGGAGCGCCGCTGTCATTGGCGCCCACGCGCACAAGATTTGCACGACCACAAAGCGGGAGTTTCCAAAGTTTCGTCCAAAGATGCCGATCGAATAAGCAATTGTCATCGAATAGCTGACGAGGTGGGCAAACGGATCAGAGGTCTGGGTGAAAGCGATGAAGCACCAGATACCAAGCAGCGCGACGGATGCGGCCGCTCCCACGACGTAGCGATGCTCCCATCGTCTAGCAATTTCCGTGCTTGTGACTGTTGAGCGGACACGAAAATACGCACGCATCAATAT
>JBAUGC010000057.1:0-1631 GCA_049679485.1 Xanthobacteraceae bacterium | reverse complement strand
GTCCTTAACCGATCGCCGGAAAACGGCGCCTTTCGAAGAATGCGGAACGCTCTTAGACGCCGGCAGTCTCGCCGGCGTCAATTTTGGATGGAAAGTCACTATTGACATAGTATCCAAATTGAAGTTTAACCACTCCGACAAATGAAGACTGCCGCCAATCAACGGCGGGATCGTCGCTTCGCGCCGCGGTTACGGGAGGCAGATATGAAGCACGTTAGCCACTTCATCGCCGGTGAATGGTTGTCGGCTGCAGGCGGTTCGCAAATCTTCGATCCGTCCAGTGGCAAGCCCATTGCAATCGCGGCGATCGGCACGCCGGCTGATGCTGATCGAGCTGTCGCCGCCGCGCGCGCTGCTTTCCCCGCCTGGTCCGCACAGGGGCTGCAAAATCGCTCGGCCGTAATGCTCGATCTACGGGCGGCACTTCAGAACGCTCGCAATGAAGTTGTTGATATCGTCGTTGCCGAGTTGGGTAAGACTGTCGCCGACGCTGCAGTCGAGGTCGACCGCGCCATCGAGGTGCTTGGTCAGCTGGCTTCAATCGGCAGCTGGTACGGTGGCGCGTTCAGCCCAGGCGTATCGCGCGGCGTGGATGCGATGGAGGTTCGCTTTCCCATCGGCGTCGTCGCGGCGATCAGTCCCTTTAACTTTCCGGTGCTGATCCCCGTCGTGCAAAGTGCGATGGCCATCGCGTGCGGCAATACCGTCGTACTTAAGCCAAGCGAGCGCGATCCTTCGGCCACGATCCGCCTCGCGGAAATCTTTTCAGAGGCTGGACTTCCCAGTGGCGTTCTCAACGTCGTGCTTGGCGGCAAGGCGGTTGTTGATCGTCTGGTAGATCACCCCGATGTCGCAGGCATCAGCTTCGTCGGCTCGACGCCGGTGGCAAAAGCGCTTCGCGTTGCCGGCGTCAGTCGCAACAAGCGCGTCCAGGCGTTCGGTGGGGGCAAGAACCACATGGTGGTGTTGCCGGATGCCGATCTCGAGCTTGCCGCAGACGCGGCCGTGTCCGCTGCCTTCGGTGCGGCAGGGCAGCGTTGCATGGCCGTTTCGGTGGTGGTCGCCGTTGGAGCCATTGGCGACACGCTCGTAGGCAAGATCAAAGACCGGCTCGAAAAGTTACGCACGGGCGACCCTGCCGAGGCTGGCACCCAGGTCGGCCCGCTGATCACCGCCGAAAGTCGGGATCGCATTACGTCTTATTTGGCCAACGCGGCCTCCGAAGGCGCATCCATCGTCGCCGACGGCCGGAGCGTTGCGACCAAGGCTGACGGTTGGTTTCTTGGCCCGAGCCTCGTCGACCATGTGCGCCCCGGCATGGCGCTGCATTCCGATGAATTGTTCGGCCCGGTGTTGTCTGTCGTCCGCGCCGGCAGTTACGAGGAGGCTGTCGCAATTATCGCGGCACACCCTCTGGGCAATGGCGCCGCGATCTTCACCAATGACGGCGCGCTTGCCCGCCGTTTCGTGGACGAGGTCGAGGCAGGACAGGTCGGCATCAACGTACCGATTCCTTTTCCCGTCTTCTTTCATAACTTTGCCGGCTGGAAGGATAGTGCGTTCACCGAGTCAAGGCTGTTCGGTCCGGGCGCGTTCGCTTTTCATACCCGGACGAAGACAGTCGCGGCCCG
>JBAUGC010000056.1:0-2560 GCA_049679485.1 Xanthobacteraceae bacterium | reverse complement strand
GATCGTAGTATTGCCGTTTTAGTTCGTAATCCGGGCCGTTAGGCAGTTTGACGGCTCGTTCCTCAGGCGCCATGCGCGCGGCCGCCGCCACAATCCGGTTTACTACGGGGATCAACATTCCACCGCCGTGGGAGAAAATAAATCGAATGTCGGAATAGCGCGCGAAAGCTCCGCCGATAAGCAGGCTTGTGATCGTCCGTGTTGTGTCCATGGGAAATTCAATGAGTGCGGTATCCACACCCGGAATGGGATTATCACAACATGAGCTGGTAGGATGGACAAAGACTACTGCTTTGCGGCGATTAAGCTCATCGAAAACCGGCGAGAACAGCGGGTCTCCGAGAAGTTTTCCAGTATAACTGGTGAGTACTCCGACTCCGTCGAGCTTAAGCACGTCCAGCGCATATTCGATCTCGCGCAGACTCCCATCGGCGTCAGGAAGCGGAATAGCAGCGAACATTCCGAAACGCCCCGGGTAGTCTCGCATCAACCGAGCGCCGAAGTCATTGCATTCGCGTGCCCTGATACGCGCAGCATCTCCGTCGTCAAACCAAACGCCGGGGGTTGATATCGAATTGATGGCTGTACCCACTCCGGCTTGATCCATCTTTTCGATTGCGCCGCTGGGGGACCAATTCAATGTAACTGGTGCTAATCTGGTTTCTTTGGCGATACGCTCATACGTCTCGGTTTTATAGCGAGGCGGGTAAAGATGATGATGGACATCGACGCTGCGAACCGAAGGACTCTCAACTTGCGCAATTGCGGCAGCAGACCGGAGCAACGACGAAGCCGCCGTTGCGCCTAGCCCCGCGAGCACGGCGCGCCTCGAATGACATACACAATTTGGAGCATTACCGAACTTTCGGCCGCGATAACGGAGACCAGCTTTTGAATCCATTGCGTCCTCCATCTGCATACGTAAGGTGACAACGATTACGCGGTGAAGCTGCGACAGGTCACCAGAAATCAGCGGGTCGTCCCTGCACTGTCATCCGCTGCCACGAACACGAGCATACGCGACGGGCAGCAGGTCTGAAATGGGGTCAAACGCTTCACTGCTGTGGTGCCCGAGTTATGTCTGCTTTCCGCCCGATAGCGATCAAATAGCGGACGTTTCAGCACTTCAGTTGCGGGCCGGAAGCAGAAAAACTCAGCGCCAATTTCAGAGCTTGCCGTGGGGGCGCCGACCTCAACCCGGTCGGCCGCGCGCATCGAGCCGTTGACGTGCCTCGGCGGCCAGTTTCACAGTTAGCTCACCTGCGGGAAGCTCTCGACAGAGCGCCGCAGCCTCTCCGGCGTATAGCCCAGTGAAATCGACAGAGCCCTGAGACTCCGCTTTCGCGCGCAATGGCCCAAGCGCAACTGCGCCCAGAGGAAAAGATGGAACACCGGTGGCGAGTGGTCCTACCTCGCGGACAATGCGATTGACCAGTACACGAGCGGGCAGCCCCGTGAGCACATTGCTGATGGCGGAGAGCTGGTCTTTCGCAGACTTAATGGCTGCACGATGGAGTGCGGAAATTGTCGCCCCTGGGCAAAGCAAATACGCCGTCCCCATTTGCACGCCTGACGCACCCAACGCGAGCGCCGCCGCGATACCCCGCCCATCGGCAATTCCGCCTGCCGCAATGACTGGAACTTTCACCGCATCGACGACTTGCGGGACGAGAACGAGCGTGCCGAGTTGCGATGCCAGCTCGCTGGTCAAGAACATGGCGCGGTGGCCGCCGGCCTCGAAACCTTGAGCAATGACCGCATCGACGCCGTGCTCCTCAAGCCAGCGCGCTTCCGTAACCGTCGTCGCAGAGCTGAGGATCACGCAGCCGGCGGCTTTGAGGCGATCGACCAGGGATTTTTCGGGCAACCCGAAATGGAAGCTGACGACTGTCGGTCTCAGCTCCACGACAACGTCGCACATTTCCGCATTAAAGGGCGGGCGAGTGCTGGCGGGAAACTGGGCAGGATTCACACCGAGCTCGGTGTAGTAGGAAGCGAGCCGTTTGAGCCATGCGGCCTCCACTGCCGTATCCCGCTGCGTCACATGACAGAAGAAGTTGAGGTTCAAAGGTTTGGCCGTTTGGGTGCGGATTTTGGCAACCACGTCGCGCAGCTGCGCGGCCGTCAGCGAGGAACAAGGAAAAGAGCCGAGCCCGCCCGACCCGCAAACTGCTACCGGCATGTCGAGACTTATGTGACCTCCACCCATGGGGGCCTGGATGATGGGATGGTCGACCCTCAACAAGTCCAGCAAGCGTCTGTTCGGCCAACCTCCAGGATGGAGCGGCGTTCCCTGTGCACGGGCTTCGTTCGAGGCGAGCAGACTCCGAGCACCGCCGATTGACAGAGCAATCCCACCTGCCGCGGTCCCTTTCATAAGCTTTCGCCGCTCGATACCGCCCATGTTTTCCTCCTTTTGACCGAACTCCCCGTTATTTGGCGGGCCGCGAAAAGCGAAATGGATTGCCTTTTTCTTTATGCCGTCAAGTCTTCTTGCTGCCGCTGACCATGACTGTTTTGGGTCACGAACGTCATTGTAGTGATGAACGCTGGAGTTCCG
>JBAUGC010000055.1:0-2288 GCA_049679485.1 Xanthobacteraceae bacterium | reverse complement strand
CACCACCGGAGCTGGTGGCGGGGCGGGGACCATCGCCCTCACCTGGAACGTCGACGCCCTGTCGGTCACCAATCCCGGCACCCAGTCGAACACTTCCGGCACGGCCATCACCAACCTGACCATCAGCGCCCCTCACGACACGACCGGGGGCAATGCGGTGACCTTTGCCGCCACCGGCCTGCCCGCCGGCCTCTCCATCAACTCCGGGTCCGGCGTCATCGGCGGTACTCCGACCACGGCGTGTTCGTGCTCGGTGACCGTGACGGCCACCGATTCGGAGGCGTTGAGCGAGAGCACGTCGTTCACCTGGACCGTCGACAACACCGTGTCGGTGACCAACCCCGGCGCCCAGTCGAACCGGTCGGGCACGGCCATCAGCACCCTCTCCAACTCGGCCCATGACTCGTCGTCGACGGCGACGATCTCCTCCTGGACGGCGAGCGGCCTCCCAGCGGGCCTGTCCGTCAATGCCACTAACGGCGCCATCACGGGCACGCCGACCACGGCGTGTTCGTGCTCGGTCACCGTCAAAGCCACGGACAGCGCCGGCTTCACCGGGTCGGCCTCGTTCACCTGGACGATCTCCAACACCGTCTCGGTCACCAGCCCCGGGTCGCAGAACGACGTGTCGGGCACGGCCATCAGTCCCCTCACAGTGAGCGCCAACGACTCCTCGACCGGCGCCACCCTCACCTACTCGGCCGCCGGCCTCCCGACGGGGCTGTCGATCAATGCGTCCTCCGGGGCCATCTCGGGCACACCGACCCTGGCGTGTGCGTGCTCGGTCACGGCCACGGCCACCGACAGCGCCGGCTTCGCTGGTTCGGCCTCGTTCACGTGGACCATCACCAACACCGTGACGGAGACCAACCCGGGCAACCAGTCGAGCGTGTCGGGCACCGCCATTGCCCCGGTCGGGGCCGGTGCAACCGACACCTCGTCGGCGGCCACGCTGTCCTACTCGGACGGTGGCACCCTGCCACCGGGCTTGTCGGTCAATACGTCGACGGGAGTGATCAGCGGTACGCCGAACACCGCGGGTGCCTACTCGGTGACGATCACGGCGACCGACAATGCCGGATTCGACGCCACCGCCTCGTTCACCTGGTCCATCACCAATACGGTGTCGGTGACCAATCCCGGCTCGCAGAGCGACACCTCGGGCTCGGCCATCACGCCGGTGCCGGTCGTGGCCTCCGATTCGTCGTCCACGGCCGCCCTCACCTATTCGGCCGGGTCATCGTTGCCTCCGGGGCTGTCCATCGATTCCTCGAGCGGCGTCATCAGTGGCACCCCGACGGTGGCGGGAACCTTCTCGGTCACGGTCACGGCCACCGACGACGCCGGCTTCGCCGGGTCGGCCTCGTTCACGTGGACCATCACCAACACGGTGTCGGTGACCAACCCCGGTGACCAGAGCGACATCTCGGGCTCGGCCGTCACCCCGCTGCAGATCGAGGCCTCGGATTCACTGCCGTCGGCGACCTTGAGCTACTCGGACAACGGGACCCTGCCGGCCGGCCTGTCCATCGATCCCTCGACCGGGCTCATCACGGGTACGCCGACAACGGGAGGGCAAAGCACGGTGACCATCACCGTGACCGACAGTGCCAACTTCGCGGCCGAGGTGACCTTCAACTGGACCATCACCGACTCGGTGACGGTGACCAACCCCGGCGCCCAGAGCAGCGTCTCGGGTTCGGCCATCACCCCGGTTCCCGTTCCGGCCAATGACTCGTCGTCAGTGGCCACGGTGTCCTACTCGGACGGTGGCACCTTGCCGCCCGGACTCTCGATCGATCCGGCGACGGGGACCGTCTCGGGCACGCCGACGGCGGCCGGGACCTACTCGGTCACGATCACGGCCACCGACGACGCCGGATTCGCCGGTTCGGCCTCTTTCGCCTGGACTGTCACCAACTCGGTGACGGTGACCAACCCCGGCGCCCAGAGCAACGTGTCGGGTTCGGCCATCACCCCGGTTCCCGTTGCCGCCAGCGACTCGTCCTCGGGTGCCACCCTCTCCTACGGGGCGCTGGGGCTGCCGGCAGGGCTCAGCATCGACCATTCGTCGGGAACGATCAGCGGCACGCCGAACACGGCGTGTTCGTGCTCGGTGACCGTGACCGCCACCGACAACGCCAACTTCAGCGGCTCGACCTCGTTCACGTGGACCGTCACCAACACGGTGTCGGTGACCAAACCGGGTAACCAGACGGGCAGGGTGGGCTCGCACATCACGCCCGTCTCCGTACCGGCTACCGACTCGTCGTCGACCGCCACCCTCA
>JBAUGC010000054.1:0-1799 GCA_049679485.1 Xanthobacteraceae bacterium | reverse complement strand
CCGTCACCGCCGAAACCACCCGTTCCGCCCATGCTTCCGGCCGCCCCGCTGCCACCATCACCGCCCGCAGCGCCTGAACCGTTAGCCCCTTTTTCTCCATCCTCGCCGTCCTCGCCATCGGCGCCGTCCGGGCCGGCTCCGCCGAGATTGGGCACGAGGATGCTTGCGTTACCGCCAGCGCCGCCGCCGCCGACGCCGGAGCCGCCGTTACCACCTTGCGCTTGATCCTTTTGGAAATTGACGTCGTCGAGGGTCACGCTGGCGTTCGAACCAACAAACAAGCCACCGCCAAGGCCTGCACCGCCGCCGCCCGAGCCTGAGCCGTCGCCGCCTTTGGCGTTGGTGTCCTCGATCGTCAGGTTCTGAATCGTAACCTTGCCTGCGAGCACGGCCAGGCCGGTGTCAGTGCTGCCGCCATCAACCGCCGCCTGGCCGGTGCCCTGCAGAGTAAACCCATTGCCATTGATGGTGACTGTCGCGCCGGTGTCGATGGCATAAAGACCTTGGGGATCGCCATCCGGCGACACGCTGATATCTCCGGTCAAATTGATAGTGAAATTGCCACTACCATCCTGATCGATCGTCTCGATCGCGCTGTTGAGCGCCGCCTGCGAGCCAACGTTGAACGTTTGAGTGGGTGTAGTCATCGCCTCGTCCCTTAACGAAATCGCCACCAAATACTAGCACGACGTGCCCGGCGGCGATCGGTAATCAAACACCGCTTTCGTGATTTAATCGAGGAATTAATTCTTACCTATTTAGGGGTCCTCATCAGCCGTAATCAGTCCGGCATCGACAAGCTCGGTAATCATCGGAGCCAATTGCGCCGCATAGCCTTTCCAGCGGCCGAGACCGCGGGCGTTGATCGGCCGCCGCACCTGATCGGCGCTCGCCGTGCGCACGCGCCGCTTTTGTTCGTAGAAGCGCTCGCAAGCGGAAGCGTAAGGGAGGCCAAGAAAGTCGAGCAGGCGCCGTAGCGTTCCGGTAAAGTCGTTCACCCAGTCGGCAAGGGCGACCTGACAAATGGGCAATGGCAGGACGCGGACCCAATGCTCCATCAATCGCTCATGCTCGCCGATGTACCATCCGAGGTCGGCAAGATCGTGCGCATAGGGGTGATAGCCGAAGAAGCGAAACTGAAAGATTGACAATCCGATATCGCGAGGATCACGTCGGCAGTAGATGATGCGCGCCCCCGGCAACAGCGTTGCGATTACACCGAGTTGAAGCGCATTACCTGGCATCTTGTCGACGATAAATCTTGCATCCGGCGCTAGAGCGCGCAGGTCTGATAGATAGGTGTCAGACGCAGCCGTGAGGGCCGTTTCATCCAGAGCTGCGAAGCGGCGCACCGTCTCCGCTTGTTGCGCCGGGCCGGCGAGGTTGACTATCGTGCGGTACAATGCCGAACGTTCGCCGGCACCGAAGACCGATGGGTGGGCCGCCAAAATCTGCTCGGTGAGCGTCGTGCCGGAACGTGGCAGACCAACGACAAAAATAGCGGCATCATCAGACGACGCGGCGCGAGCGCCTTCGCGCAGGTGGCGCGCATCAAAGCAGCGAATGCTGGTGTCGACAAAATCTCGAAATCGCTCGCGAGAAAACGGCTGCACCCGCGCAAGCAATCGATGTCCGGCCTGCCAATATGCGAAGGCTCGATCCTTCCCGCCTTTTTTGTCGTGGAAAAAAGCTAGATCGAAGCAACTAATAATGCGGTGCTCAATGAGGCCGCTACCTTCGTGTTCGACTAGCGCGGCGAGGCGATCGGCGAGTGCGCTCGCCGTCGTTGCTTCACCAGA
>JBAUGC010000053.1:0-3073 GCA_049679485.1 Xanthobacteraceae bacterium | reverse complement strand
GCGCGGGACCGCCACCACGCGCGATCTTGCCTTGGTGGTCATGAAGATGGAGGAAAAAGACCTAACCGATCAGCGAATGCTGAACGACTTGATGAACCGTGTCGGCAAGGCAATGGGACGGTTATATGAAGCTAAAGCCGTTTCTTTCACCAAGGGACCGCGTAGAAACTCAAACGTCTGGCGAGTTTCGGAATAAAAATTGCTATCTAAGTCCAGTCTAAAAACTCCGGCTTTCGGTGCCGCGCTTGGCAAAACTTTTTAACTTCCTCTGCCGAAAGCTTCGTATCAAAATGCGGATGATATTCGTTCCCGAACGTATGCTTACCATCGATTTGCGACGGAATGTACGCAATTTCTTTGCGGCTAACCGCTTCATGTAAAACCCCAAACCAAGCAGCCGAGTCGCCTCTAAGAGCAGCCGGATCGCGTATAGGCTCGTGATCCGCGAGCAAATATGCCGCCTGATAAAGCAAAAACTCCTTACGATGCCTCCAAATGGAATTATTCGGGCGCGGTTCCACACCTACATGCACCAGCTTCAAAAACGCGGGAAATACCAAAGCGTAGGCAACGATCACCATCGCGGCTGCACCAAGCACGACGATTACCGGCCATGGCAGGTCTTTTACAAAAGACCACATGGCTAGCCCGACTCCTGCCGCGATGGCCACAAACCGCTTCCGCCAGTCGAAATAATCGAGAACTGGCTCAATCCATGGAACTGCGGCCGCGATTTTGTCTCTAAGGCCCATACGCAAAAATCTGCCCTAGATGAGCTAGCTTTTCTAGCCGTCCGTGACAGTTGCCAGCTTCCGGCATTTGCGACGTGAGATGCCATGTCGAGCCTCGCTCGACATTAGGTGAGCCGTACTGACCTATCACCGGGATGGTACTAATCCCGGCGCTAGGTGAGTTTGCTACCTAATGCCGGGCTTCACGCTGAAGCTCCTCCTCGCCGGCGGGCTCTACACCTACCCATCCGGCGGTTTGCACACCGATGTTGACGGTACGCTCCAGTCCGCGTCCGCGCTGCCCGGCTGGCGGGTGACCAGCGACGGCATCACCATTTCGCTCTACGCCGGGCCAATCGTCCAGGATTATCGGCTTTCGCCGTACGATCCCGGCAGTCTCCTGCACGGTCTTTATGCGGGTGCGCAGTTCTCCGGTGACGTCTGGTATCAGCCGACGCCGACGCGCATGTTTGCTCTCAACGCGTCGATCGCGTCGATCGCTCTCATCGGAACGATGCGCGCCGCAGTCGGCTGGCAATTCTCCGAGCCGTTCTTTGTCGGCCCCGAAGCGCAGGCGCTGTGGTGCATCGACTATCAACAGTGGCGCCTCGGCGCGCACGTCACCGGCTATCGCATCGACGGGCTCGATTGGTCGGCGGGCGCCGGCTGGGCGTACGAGTCGTTTCACCGCAACGGCCCCTATTTGCACATCGGCGTCAACACGCGGTTTTGAGGCCTCGCCCTTTGCCTCGGCCCAATCGGCGATTCATTCGCCTTGCAAGATTGCAAACTATGCCAAAGGCTGAGTCCGCAGATCAGGGGAGTAATTCAATGGCCGAGAACGGACTGACGACGATTTCAAGCCAGCACTCTGTCAAAGCCACAATCGATCGGCTGGAGAACGCGGCAAGGGCCAAAGGATTGACCATCTTCGCCCGCATCGATCACGCTGCAGGGGCAACGTCTGTCGGTCTGCCCTTGCGGCCGACAGAGCTTCTGATTTTCGGCAACGCGCGCGGCGGTACACCGCTGATGCAGCTAGCGCAAACGATCGGAATCGATTTGCCGCTGAAGGCTCTTGCCTGGGAGGATGCGGCTGGAAAAACCTGGCTGTCCTACAATGAGCCGGCATGGGTTGCTGAACGGCATGGCGTTGGCGAGCAAGGCGCCACGGTCGCGAAGGCGCTGGCTAACGCGATTGCCGCGCTCGCGAAGGAAGCAACCGGCCCGTAGTCGCCGCGTTCAACAACAGAGCAAAAGCACTCAGCCCTTTTCGTCGCAGGCCCAGGCGCGCACCACGCAATCGCGGCCGCCGAAATCATAACAGCGGCGGAGCGAGGCGTTCTCGGCTTTGCCGAGGTGCGAATTGATCGCCCAGCCGAACGAGCCGCATGGATGCTTGGCATCGATCGCGAGCGCTGCGCATCCCTTGTGGATCTCACCGACAATCTTGCAGGCGTTACCCGAGCATTGCTTGATGGCTGCAGCGCGCGCGTCCGCGAGCTTGCGATAATCGTAGCCGTAGCCGAAAGCGCCGCAAGCGCCGACGGCAAACGCGCCTGCTGCGTGGGCAATACCCATCGCCGCGATCAGGATACATCCCGTCACTGCGGCGAGCGCATAACTCCGCGTGGTGCAGATCATGAAGGCCCCTCCCCAAAGGGTGCTGCCGACGCTAGCGGGGAAGGGTTTCCAGTTGGTGAATCAGGAGGCGCAGAGCCGACCTGCCGGCAGGAAACGGGTGGAAGCATCGCATCGTCCGGGAGCAAATCCGCGTCAGAAAAAACGAAGGTTCAACAGCGAGGTTCAAAACCGATGGCAAGGTCCTACTCCAGTATGGTGCTCGATCATCCGGCAGCCGAAGTATGGAGAGTGATCCGTCCGTTCGATCACTACGCTTGGGCCGGAGTAGAGAGCACGACTATGATCGAAGACCACAAGTCGGGAGACCAGGTCGGCGCGGTGCGCTGCGTGAGCTTCGGCGGAAACGTCATCCGCCAGCGTCTGCTGGCACATTCCGACATCGAGCGTTCCTACAGCTATTGTTTCTGCGGAACCGCTCCGTTCCCGGTGCAGGACTATGAAGCGACGTTGCGCGTCAGTCCGGTAACCGCCGACAACAGTTCGTTTGTCGAGTGGTGGGCGACCTTCGACTGCGCCGCAGACGAACGGGACAAATGGGTCCAGCACTTCGAGCTGCAGGGTTTCGCGAAGTGGCTCGCAGCGCTCCGGCATTTCATGGCGCAGCGCATGACACGAAGCACTGAGAGCGCCCGGACAGACGCCTAGACGACCGATTCCATGAAACCGATCATGGAACGGGAGATTTGTTGGTGGATTCC
>JBAUGC010000052.1:0-3753 GCA_049679485.1 Xanthobacteraceae bacterium | reverse complement strand
ATGCAACGCCGAGCCCGCCGCCCGAAATTTCGCTGCAGCCGGCGGCGAAGCCCGCTGCCAAGAGTGATGGCGGAAAAAACGAAACCAACAAGACCGAGCCAAACAAAAATGACGCCAGGAAGCCGGGCAACGCGCGGACGCAGGTTACACCAGGCGCCGCACCGGCGCCCGCGCGTCCTGGACAGCCGCGCGCCGCGCTCGATGGCGCTCCGCCACGGCCACCCATGCCGCTCGCACCGCACCGGGATTAGTTTTGCTCGAAATACCGGATTAGCGAAGCAGCCGCTATCGCGGCAGGAGGCTCGCGCCCATCAGGAACTCATCGACCGCGTAGGCGGCCTGGCGGCCTTCACGGATCGCCCATACCACCAGCGACTGGCCGCGGCGCATGTCGCCGGCGGCGAACACCTTGTCGACCGAGGTGCGATAATCGTCGGTGGAGGCGGAAACGTTGCCGCGCCGGTCGAGCGCCAGATCGAGCTCCTTGAGCATCCCTTCGTGCAGCGGATGAACGAAGCCCATCGCCAGGAGCACCAGCTCGGCGTCGATCTCGAACTCGCTGCCGGGAACGGCTTTCAGGCTGGCGTCGACATGTTCGCAGTGCAGCTTTTTCACGAAGCCGTTGGCGCCGGAGAAGCGGGTTGTCGTCACCGCGAAATCGCGCTCGGCACCTTCTTCATGGCTCGATGAGGTGCGCAGCTTCAACGGCCAGTTCGGCCAGGTCAGCGCCTTGTTCTCGTGCGCCGGCGGCGCCGGGAGAATTTCGAAGTTGGTCACCGACAGCGCACCCTGGCGGATTGAGGTGCCGATGCAGTCGGAGCCGGTGTCGCCGCCGCCTATGACGACGACGTGTTTGCCGCCGGCCAGGATCGGTTCGGCCCCGCCGACCGGCTCGCCGCTGACGCGCCGGTTCTGCTGCGGCAGAAACTCCATCGCAAAATGGACGCCGTTGAGTTCGCGCCCCGGAACCGGCAGGTCGCGCGGCTTCTCGGAGCCGCCGGTGAGCACGATGGCATCGTACTCGTCGAGCAGCTTTCGCGCCGCGACATTGACGCCGACATCGGCGCCGTAATGAAATACCACGCCCTCGGCCTGCATCTGCACGACGCGGCGGTCGATGTGGTCTTTCTCCATCTTGAAGTCGGGTATGCCGTAGCGCAAAAGGCCGCCGGCCTTGGCCCATCTTTCATAGACATGCACATCGTGGCCGACGCGGGCGAGTTGCTGCGCGCAGGCGAGGCCCGCCGGCCCCGATCCGACGATCGCGACTTTCTTGCCGGTCCGCACCGTTGCGGGCTCGGGCCTAAGTCCTTTCGCTATGGCGCGGTCGGCGATCTCGCATTCGATCGATTTGATGGTGACCGGGTTCTCGTCGATGTTGAGCGTGCACGAGGCTTCGCATGGCGCCGGGCATACCCGACCGGTGACTTCCGGAAAATTGTTGGTCGAATGCAGGTTGCGGGCCGCTTCGTCCCAGTTGCCGGCATAAACGAGATCGTTCCAGTCCGGGATCTGGTTGTTGACTGGGCAGCCGGGCGTGCCGGGCGTGAGCGAGCCCGTGCCCTGGCAATAGGGCACGCCGCAATTCATGCAACGCGCTGCCTGGGTACGGTAGTCCGCCTCGGGAAGCGGCTGCACAAATTCGTGCCAATGGCGAATCCGCTGCTCGACCGGCTCATAGTCGCGGTCTTCGCGTCGGTATTCGAGAAAGCCGGTTACCTTGCCCACTTCGCTCTCTATTGCGCGCCTACTCGGCGGCCTGCATGGCGGTGGCTTGCGCCTTGAGTTCGTTGAGAGCGCGACGGTACTCGACCGGCATGACTTTGCGGAACTTTGGATACCATGTCGACCATTCGCCGAGGATCCTGGCCGCCACGGTCGAATGCGTAAAGCGGGCGTGGCGCGATATCAGCAGATAAAGCCGCGCGGCGTCGAACCGGCTCATATCGCGCATGACCTCGACCAGCCCATGCGCTTCGAGATCGCGGCTCTGATGGTAGATCCGCTCGTTCAGCACTTCCTCCTGCGGCATCGGCTCAAGCTCGACCATCGCAAGATTGCACCGCGAAGCAAAGCTGCCGTCCTCGTCGAGCACATAGGCAATGCCGCCCGACATGCCGGCGGCGAAATTGCGCCCGGTGCGGCCGAGCACGACCACCACGCCCCCGGTCATATACTCGCAGCAATGATCGCCGGCGCCCTCGATGACGGCCATCGCGCCTGAATTGCGCACGGCGAAGCGTTCGCCGGCGACGCCGCGGAAGTAACACTCGCCCTCGATGGCACCGTAGAGCACGGTGTTGCCGATGATAATGGACTCTTCCGGCACAATGCTGGCCTCCGCCGGCGGCCGCACCACAATGCGTCCACCTGAAAGCCCCTTGCCGACATAGTCGTTGGCGTCGCCCTCAAGTTCGAACGTCACGCCGCGCGCCAGAAACGCGCCGAAGCTCTGTCCGGCGTTCCCTTTGAAACGCGCCACGATGGTGTCTGGCGGCAAGCCGTCGTGGCCGTAGCGTTTGGCGATTGCGCCGGACAGCATGGCCCCTGTGGTGCGGTCGGTGTTGGTGATCGGCAGGCTCAGCCGCACCAACTCACCGTTTTCCAGTGCCGCCTGCGACTGCGCGATCAGCTTGCGGTCGATAATGTCGTGGATCTTGTGATCCTGCCGCTCGCAATTGTAGATCGCGACCGAAGCCGGCACGTCAGGCTTGGTGAACAGCCGGGAGAAGTCGAGCCCACGCGCCTTCCAGTGATCGACCATCTGATGCATGTCGAGCATCTGCATCTGTCCAATCATTTCGGAGAAGGTGCGAAAGCCCATCGCCGCCATCAGCTCGCGGACCTCTTCGGCGACGAAGAAGAAGAAATTGATGACGTGCTCGGGTTGGCCGGTGAAGCGCTTGCGTAGCACCGGGTCCTGGGTGGCGACCCCGACCGGGCAGGTATTGAGATGGCACTTGCGCATCATGATGCAGCCGGCCGCGATCAACGGCGCTGTGGCGAAGCCGAACTGGTCGGCGCCGAGCAGCGCGCCGATGACGACGTCGCGGCCGGTGCGGATGCCACCATCAACCTGCACGGCGATGCGCCCGCGCAGCCGGTTGGCGACCAGGGTTTGATGGGTCTCGGCAAGCCCGATCTCCCATGGCGAGCCGGCGTGCTTGATCGAGGTCAGCGGCGAGGCGCCGGTGCCGCCCTCGAAGCCCGCGATCGTGACGTGATCGGAGCGCGCCTTCGACACGCCGGCCGCGACCGTGCCGACGCCGACCTCGGAAACGAGCTTGACCGAGACGTCGCCGTCGGGATTGACGTTTTTCAGATCGAAGATGAGCTGCGCCAGGTCTTCGATCGAATAAATGTCGTGATGCGGCGGCGGCGAGATCAGGCCGACGCCTGGGGTCGAATGGCGCACCTTGGCGATGGTCTTGTCGACTTTGTGGCCGGGCAGCTGGCCGCCTTCGCCGGGCTTGGCGCCCTGGGCGATCTTGATCTGCATCATATCCGAATTGACGAGATATTCGGCGGTGACGCCAAAGCGGCCAGACGCAACCTGCTTGATCGCCGAGCGCATGGAATCGCCGTTCGGCAGCGGCTTATAGCGGTCGGATTCCTCGCCGCCCTCGCCGGTATTCGACTTGCCGCCGATCCGGTTCATGGCGATGGCGAGCGTGGTGTGCGCCTCGCGCGAGATCGAGCCGTATGACATCGCGCCGGTGGCGAAGCGCTTGACGATTTCCACCGCCGGCTCGA
>JBAUGC010000051.1:0-2639 GCA_049679485.1 Xanthobacteraceae bacterium | reverse complement strand
TCGTTGTGGTGGGCGGTGGTCACGCTGACAACGACCGGCTATGGCGACGAGGTTCCGCATACCGCACTCGGCCGTCTGCTCGGCGCCGGCGTGATGATCTGCGGCATCGCCACTTTCGGATTGTGGACCGGTATTCTGGCAACCGGCTTTGCGGCTGAACGGCGGCGGCGGAATTTCATCGAGACCTGGGACGTCGTCAGCAAGGTGCCGTTTTTTCAGTCGCTTGACCCTTCCGCGATCACCGAAATCACCCACATGTTGCGCCGGGTGGAAGTGCCGGAGCGAACCGCCGTCATTCGCCGCGGCAGGGTGGGAGATTGCATGTATTTCATTGCTGCCGGCGAGGTGGAGGTCGACGTGATGCCGACGCCGATTCGGCTCGGCGAGGGCGCATTCTTTGGTGAGCTTGCGTTGCTCGGCGACATGACCCGCACCGCGAATGTGTCGACGACCAAAGCATCGACGCTGCTGGTCCTGGACCTCGCCGATTTCCGCACCTTGATGGCCCATCATCCCGAGCTTGCCCGCGCCATCGATGCCGAGGCGCAACGGCGCCTTGGCGATATTCAGCGCCGGCGTGAGTTGCATCTGCACGGCGGCATCGCGCCAGTCTGAACCTCAGCTTGATGAAGGAAATATGACAGTCGCTCTCAACGAAACGCACGATCCGGCGCGGCGAAGTTTTGTCGAAAGCGCCAATGCGCCCGGCAACGATTTCCCGATCCAGAATCTTCCATTCGGCGTGTTTCGGCCCGCGGCTGGTCAACCGCCGCGGGTCGGCATCGCCATCGGCGATCAGATACTCGATGTCGGGGCGGCCGGGCCGTCATTTAGCGTGCTGGCCGCAAAAGCCGCGGCGGAAGCTTGCGCTGCGCCTACGCTCAATCACCTGATGTCGCTCGACCCGCTGGCGGCATCGGCGCTCCGGCTGGCAGTGTCGCGCGCGCTCAGCGCCGACGGCGGTGATACGGGCTTGCGCCGCCATCTCACGCCGATGGCGCAGGCGGAATTGCTTTTGGCGGTAGCAATCGGGGACTTTACCGATTTCTACGCCTCGGTGTTTCACGCCACCAATGCCGGCCGCGCCTTCCGCCCGGAGAATCCGCTATTGCCGAACTACAAATACGTGCCGGTAGCGTATCACGGCCGCAGTTCATCGGTCCGTGTCAGCGGTACGTCAGTGAAGCGCCCAAAGGGCCAGCGCAAGCCAATGGATCAGGCGGTTCCTGATTACGGTCCGTCACGAAACATGGATTTCGAGCTGGAGCTTGGAATGTATATCGGCACCTCGACCGATTTCGGCGACACCGTGCCGGTTGGCAAAGCTGCCGAACACATTTTCGGTTTTTGTCTGCTCAACGACTGGTCGGCCCGCGACGTGCAGGCGTGGGAATACCAGCCGCTCGGGCCTTTCCTCGGCAAGAATTTCGCCACCACGGTCTCGCCGTGGGTGGTGACCCAGGAAGCGCTGGCGCCGTTTCGCATCGAGGCCTTCACACGGCCGCAAGGCGATCCTGAACCATTGCCACATCTTGCCGACGCAGACGATCGCGCCCACGGCGGCTTCGACATCACGCTCGAGGCGTATCTAGCGACTGAGGCCATGCGGCGCGGGGGGATGCCGCCAAAGCGGCTGACGCGGACTTCGTTTGCGACGACCTACTGGACGTTCGCGCAGATGGTCGCGCATCACACCTCTAACGGCTGCAATCTCGTGACCGGCGATCTGATCGGCTCGGGCACCGTGTCGGGTCCGGAGAAATCGAGCTGGGGGAGCCTCCTTGAACTCACCGCGCGCGGCCGCGAGCCGATCGAGCTGCAGAGCGGCGAGCAGCGCGGCTTCATTGAAGACGGCGACGAAATTATCTTCCGCGGCTTTGCGCAAAAGCCGGGTTATCAGCGGATCGGCTTTGGCGAATGCCGCGCCGTCATGTTGCCGGCGGACTGACGATCATTCCGCAGGAACCCACTTCTGCAAGCGTTTTCCGGTGTCGACTTCGCCGGTGTAGAGATTGCCGCGGGAGTCGAACTTGGCGACGTGGACCCAGTGAAATTCGCCGGCGTTGCGTCCCGGCCGGCCGTAGCTGTGGACAATCGTGCCGTCATCGCGCCGGACGGTCTCGATGACATTGTTGGTGCCGTCGATCAGAACGAGATATTTTTGCTTCTTGTCGAGCGGCGAAAATGTCAGTCCCCAGGCGGAGCCGGGTCCTCGCGTGGCCTTGTTGAAGACGAACTGCCGCACGAACGTGCCATCCTTGCGAAACACCTGCACGCGATTGTTAGTGCGGTCGCAGACGTAAACCAGCCCGTCTTTCGCCAGCGCGATACAGTGCACGGGGTTGGCGAATTGCGGTGACTCGGGATTGTACGTCGGCAGGTTTTCGTCAGTTGGCGGTTTGCCGTAGGCGCCCCAGACGCGCTTGATTTCGCCGCTGTCGCCGTCGAGCACGGCCACGCGGTGGTTGCCATAGCCGTCGGCGGCGTAGATTTCGTTTGTCCGCGAGTCGATTTCCAGCGCCGCGACCATGCCGAATTGGCTTAGATCGGTGCTGCTGGTCAAAGTCCCGCTCTTGCCGATTTGTTTGATAAACTTGCCGTCGGTGCTGAACTTCAACACCATGTTGTCGCCCTTGCCG
>JBAUGC010000050.1:0-3426 GCA_049679485.1 Xanthobacteraceae bacterium | reverse complement strand
GCCGGTGCTGTCCTGCCGGGTGAGCAGCATCTCGATGGCGTCGCGAATGCGCCGATCCGTCGTTGGATCGGTGGCGAGCAGCGTGCCTTTCGCCAGCTCGCTGACAAAAAGCAGCGGCATGGCCCGGCTGGTGATCTGCTCGGAACACCGAAACGGATAACGATCGAGCGCCGCGAGCAAACTCGCCGCATCGAGCGCCGTCGAAGCGCCGACCGAAATCGAGACCGCCCCTGTGCCGGGGACGAGATCGGCAAACAGAGCGCTCGACACCGTCAGATTTTCACCCTTGGCAATCGGCTTGATGGTGCGTCGTGCCAAAATCTGCGCCGGCGATCGCACCGCTAGGCTAAAGCTACGTTCCAGCGCGAAATCCGATGGTCCGCTCACCTTCACACGGACGCTGCCATTGCCGGCGGCGGTAGCGGTCAGCGGCACCGTCGTCGTGCCGCGCTCTTTGGCGCGCAGCGTCAACTTTTGCGATGCGCTGGCGGAGAGTGCGTCCGCACTGCTGACGGCGACGGTGTAATCGCCGGGCGCCCCTTCAACGTTGTCGAGATCGAGATGCACGCTGGAACGGTCGCCGGGGAGGAGGAAGCGCGGCAGGGTCACCGTCAGCACGACTGGATCGCGCACGACGACATCGGTTGCGGCGTGACCGACCCTGTCCTTGTTCCAGGCCACGGCCATGATGCGGATCGTGCCGGAAAAATCCCCGACCTCGAATGCAACTTCCGCATTGCCATCGGCGCCAACTGTCACAATGCCGGAATAGAACGCCACCGGGGGTCCGGTTGGCGGCGTCCCTTGCAGTGGCGCGCCGGCGTCGCCGCCGGAGCGAATTTGACCGCGCACGCCCTGCATGCCGTCGATCAGCTGGCCGTAGAGATCGCGAATGTCGGCAGAAAGCGCCCGCTGGCCGAGATAGTAATCTTCCGGCGATGGCGGCTTGTAATTGGTGAGATTGAGAATGCCGACGTCGACCGCGGCGATCACGATCCGTGCCTCTTCACCGGCAGCAAGCCCGGAGATACTGACCGGCACGCGCAAGGTCGAATTCGGCCGCATCAACGCCGGCGCTTTCAGATCAACGGCGAGCGATTTGGCTGCGCGGTCAACGGCGAACCATTGCACGCCGATGGCGCGGCCCGGCATCCGCTGTTCCTGTGTATCAAGCGGCCGCCACAACGTGGCGACGACGTACGCCCCTGAGCCCCAATCGTGGCCCACGGACAATTTCACCTGCGCCTCGCCGGGCTGAACTTCGACGGTCTTGGTCGCCAGCAGCCGGTCACCGATCACGTTCAGCGAGAGGCGGCCGGCGCTGCGCGCCGTCACCGCGACCGTCATAATGTCGCCCGCGCCGTACTCCGGTTTGTCCAGCGCCACTTCGAGCAAATCCGGCGTATCCGCATTCGACTCGACATAGAATCCGGCATCAAAGTTGACGGATGTCGCCGGACCCTTGCCATCCCCGCTCGAGACTTCGAACCGGTAACGGCCGAACGTAACCGGCAGCGAGATGTGCCCCGGCTGGTCGGGCGTGGTGTTGATCGTGCCGTCGGCGATTCGCTTTGTGGTCTTGACCGGCTCGTAGTTCCAGCGGCCATCGCGCTTGTAGAACTGATAATGGGTATCAATGCGCAGCAGCTCGTATTTCAGGCCGCGCTGCGCGATCGCCAAGCCATCGGGCGCGACGGCGACCACGTCGAACGTGGCGCTGGCGCCGTCGCCGAGCGAGCGGCCTGAGAACAGCGGCTTGACGCCGATCATGTTGCCGGTTGCGGTCACCGGAAGGCTGATCTTGCGCTCAACGGCGCGCCCGCCGGGCTCGGCCATGCGCACGGTGATCTGCGCTTCGAGCGGGTGCGTGCTCGACGGCAGCTTGTCGAGCTTGACGGTAAAGCCTGCTTTGCCCTGCGCGTCGGTGGTCGGCAGGTCCTCAAGCGGCTGTTGGGCCGGCTCCACCTCTTCGTCATCAAGACCGAACTGATAGCCGGCGAAACCGGCCCGCTCCTTCGCCACCCCGATCGTCACGTCGCCTTCGAGATCGAGGTGCGCTGCGGGCGCGCCGTACAGGAAGCGCCCCGAGACATCGACCTTGGCCGGCGTCGTTGGTGAAATTCGACCGGTCGGCGATGCCAGATCAAACTCGATCCGGTCGGGCACATAATCTTCGACCAAAAAGTTGGTCTCGCCGACTGGCGGCCGCTTCGGATCGGTGAACGTTCGCACATGCCATGTGCCGGTCGGCGCCGAAGTCGGCAGCGGCAACGTCAGGCTGTGACCACCGAGTCCCTGGTCGGCGACCACGACGCGGCGAAATTCGACGCCATCAGGCCGTTCGACGACAAAGGTCAGCGGAACGTCGAGCGCAGCGGCGCTTCGTCCGTCGCGCAGCACCGCGGTAAGAAAGGCCGTCTCGCCGGAGCGATAGACGCCGCTCTCGGTGTAGACAAACGCATCGAGCCCGGCGGGCGCCGGACGGCCGCCGACGCCGCGATCGGTCAGATCGAACGCCGGCGACTTCAAATTAAGGAACGCATAGTCCCCCTTCCCGTCGCTCGCACCGAGCATACCGGGAGACGAACCGCCCTCACCGCTCGCAAGCCCCGGCTCGAACAGGACTTGGCCGCTTGCATCAGTGCGACGGACGGCCAGCACTTCGTTGGCACGGGAAACCAATCGAATCTCGACGCCGTTCTTGGCCTCCGTCGTCGCCAGCGAGTTGACGAAGACGTGGATGCCGTCATTGCCGGAGAATGCGGTGAGGCCGAGATCGGAAACGATGAACCATTGCGTTGCCAGCGAATCGTAGTCGTTGTCGAGGTTTTTTGTTTCCCGCGGCTGCGCCACCATGATGTAGACGCCGGGCTTGAGTTCACCGACTGCCTGATCTACCGGGAAAGCGGTGGTGACATCGGCATTGAGCGCCGGCGAATCCACCGCCAGTTCGCCCTTCCACACCGCGATACCTCGGGACTGGCGGAGTTGCTCGACCTCGTAACGGCCGAGGCTGCGCTGGAAGTCGCCGCGCGAATAATTGTAGCCGCCGATCGTATCCGTGAGGTTGCGGTCGCCGATGCGGTAAATCTCGACGGCGATGTTGCTGGTGTTGGTGCTGATGACCGGAATGCCGCGCTGACCGGTACGCGGCAGCACGTAAGCCGTCGTCGCGAAATGCACTGCGGGTTTCCGGTCGCGCACATAGATCGAAAAATCCGCCGACTTCGACAGCGACTCGTGCACCACCGATGGCAGTCCGGCGCGGAGTGTAACCGTATAGGTCTCGCCATGCCGCAGGCCCTCGACGCAAAGCTGCTTCTCGGCGGCCGATAGCGCCGGCTTGTCGGTGCCGGCGACTGCGACGAAGGGCGAAAAATCCGTGCGCAGCGGCAAATCTTCCGAGAACTGGATGCAGGCCCGGGG
>JBAUGC010000049.1:0-1952 GCA_049679485.1 Xanthobacteraceae bacterium | reverse complement strand
GCTCAACGTCGTGGTGTTCGCGGTGACTATTCCGTTTTGCTGGCGCTACCGCGCCGGTGGTTCACCGGCAAAATTCCGGCGCACGCGCTTTGATATTCCGCTCCGCGCCCTTGCCGCCGCGATCGTGGTTGCCGTGGTGACCACGGCCAGTTCCAGCATCGGGTCGTTCACCTCGGGCATGTTCGCCTTGTTTCCGATCATTCTCGGCAGCTCGATTGTCATTATGCATCCGCGCATCGGCGGCAAGATCACGGCAAGCATGCTGGCGCACGCGCAGCTGCCGCTGATCGGCCTCGGACTTGGCTTCCTTGTGGTGCACTATCTGGTCGCCCCGCTCGGCGTGTGGTGGGCGCTTGTTGTCGGCCTGATGGCTTGCCTGGCGTGGAGCGGCGGACTTCTGATGATCCGCATGCGGGCGCGGAAGCGTGCAGTTACTTCTTCGCCAGTCGCCCCTTGAGCGCGTAGAGCGCTTCGAGCGCATCGCGCGGCGACATTTCGTCGGGATTGAGCGCAGCCAGCGCTTCGACCAGGGCGGCGAGCGCGGCGTCGGCTTGCGGTTCCGCCGCTGGCGGAGCTGCACGGCGCGTCGCCGCGAACAGCGGCAAATCGTCGATTAGTTTGCGCGCCGGCGAAATGCGGTCTTCGGCTTCCAGCTGCGCCAGCACGAGCTTGGCGCGTTCGATCACGCCCGCCGGCAGACCGGCAAGCTTCGCTACCTGGATGCCGTAGGAGCGGTCGGCGGCGCCTGGTACGACCTCGTGCAGGAACACGACTTCGCCGTGCCATTCCTTCACCCGCATGGTGGCGTTATGCAGCCGCGGCAGCTTGGCGGCGAGCGCGGTCATCTCGTGAAAGTGCGTGGCGAACAGCGCGCGGCAGCGATTGTTCTCGTGCAGATGTTCGATGGTCGCCCAGGCGATGGAGAGCCCGTCAAAGGTCGCCGTGCCGCGGCCGATTTCGTCCAGAATGACCAGCGCGCGCTCGCCGGCCTGATTGAGGATCGCCGCGGTTTCGACCATCTCAACCATGAAAGTGGAGCGTCCGCGAGCCAAATCGTCGGCGGCGCCGACGCGCGAAAACAAGCGATCGACCACGCCGATATGCGCGGCCCGCGCCGGCACGAAGCTTCCGGTCTGCGCCAGAACGGCAATGAGCGCGTTCTGGCGGAGGAACGTCGATTTGCCGGCCATGTTCGGGCCGGTGATCAGCCAGATGCGTCCGGCCTCCGCCTCGTTGTCTTTCCCCGCCTGCGGTGGAGAGTAGGGAGGGGGCGGCGGGGGTGACAGGTCGCAATCGTTGGCGACGAACGGGCCACCGTCGCGCGCGAGCGCCTGCTCGACGACCGGATGACGCCCGCCTGTGATGACGAAAGCGAGGCTGCCATCGACGACCGGCCGCACATAGTTGCACTCGACCGCAAGCATCGCCAGCGCCGCTGCCACGTCAATGACGGCTAGCGCGTCGGCCGCCGCCTTGATTGCGGTGGTGGCCGCGGTTGCGGCCGCCGCGAGCCGATCGAAAATCTCAAGCTCGAGCGCCAGCGCCCGCTCCGCGGCATTGGCGATCTTCGCCTCGAGGTCGCCAAGTTCGGTCGTGGTGAAGCGCACCTGCCCGGCGAGCGTCTGCCGATGAATGAAGGTGGCATTGAGCGGCGCACTCATCAGTTTGTCGCCGTGCTGTGCGGTAACATCGACGAAATAGCCGAGCACGTTGTTGTGCCGGACTTTCAGCGAGCGGATGCCGGTGGTCTCGGCGTATCGCACCTGAAGCGCGGCGATGACGCGGCGCGATTCGTCGCGCAGTGCTCGCGCCTCGTCGAGTGCCGCCTCGTATCCGGCGCGCACAAAGCCGCCGTCGCGACGGAACGCGGGCAACTCCTCGGCCAGCGCGCGCTCAAGCTCAACGGCAAGCGGGGCGTCGGGACGGCGCAGCGCCGCGGCGGCCTGCGCCCA
>JBAUGC010000048.1:0-2367 GCA_049679485.1 Xanthobacteraceae bacterium | reverse complement strand
GAGACCGGGAAAAAAGAATCAACGGCCCGCCTCCTCAACCGACATTACCGGCGGTCCGCCACGCCATCGTCGACCTCATCATGCGATCAGGTCCTCAGCGATGTCCGTACTGCCGATCCTGGACCGGCGCGGAAAAGCAGCGTGAGTAAATCTGCCAAAGTAGTACTAGGATTCAGACTCAAAGACCGGGTGATCTCGCGGGCGCGTCCTGCTGTTCCGCGCCCCGCGGCATGCACGCGCGAGAATTCAGTTGCCGACGCGATCGGCGTTCGGAGATGCGCTTGTCAGCAAATCGCACGCTTCACCAAGTGTGCCGTGACCTGGCAGGTAGAGATGTAGCGACCCATGTTACGCGGCGCGGAGGACGCGCCCAACGCGGTGCGCGATGGGCGGAATACGGCACCGGTTGGATCAAGCCTTGGGCCATAGCATTGCCTGCTCCAAGCGACATCGCGATGGCGGGGGCAGCAGCACCGGCCGTACAACCAAAGCGGAAGATTTTCAGTTTGTTTCTGGGCAACGTGGATTGTCTCCCTTGCTGCTTACCACCCCTGGTGCGTCGTCCCAATTTTTGAAACCGGCGGCAGCGCGCGGAGTTTCGCATCCTCGACGTTAAATTTCGGAAATGGATGCCCTGCAGCGGCTACTAGTGAGGCAGCGTGCGAGCGAATTGCGTCAACAAAAATCCGCGTCCCGTTTGAGGCACAGGCGGTCAAAAAAATCGCGCACGTTTTTGCTTCGTGCACAACCGCGCACGGCAAACTCGCGGTTACGCATCCAGCTTTCGCTATGCACCCGCCTTATTGGCCCGATCCGCGGCTTGCCGCATTCTTACTGGACGTCGCGTTCGGTGTTCGGACACGCGCTGGTAGGCAAATCGCACGCCTCGTCGAGGATGCCGTGGCCGGGCAAATACCAATAGCCGCCGGGCTGCCAGATCGCACCGGCAGGGGCCGCGTGGCGGTAGCTCAATTGGGATGGAGCGGCATAACGCCAGCGATGTGCAGTATTGACGTGATGAACGCGACGCTGCTTCACCACACCGGTATTTTTGCTGTTCGTGGTCGCCGCCGCGGCAATGCCGGTCGATAGCGCAAGCGCACCGATTGCAAGGCAGGCGCAAAGTGGGTACGACATTTTAGATGATTTTGATTTGAACGACGTTGATTTCGACCACATGGGCAAACATCCTCCGTCGTTCGCAATCGCCCCATGTTCACGAGCTAAGCTTCGGCCAAGATTCCGGCAAGGCCTCCGTTCCGGCGCCGGAAGTTAAATCTTCGCAATGGTTGCATTGCAGTAAAATGCTACCCAACGACGCTGCACCGCAAACGCTCCGTGTAGCCTCGCTTGGTTCGAGCATTAGGGCGCGGCGTTCGGCACCATCAGGCTTCGGAACGCAGCCGCGACTGCCGGAAGCGGCGCCGGAATCGGCGGGAAGATTTGATAATCCTCCCAGCCGCCGCCGAGCGACTTGTAGAGCGTGACGAGTTGCTCCGCGGCGCTTTGCTGCGCGGATACGTATTGTTGCTCGATGGCAAATTCCTGCCGGTGCGCATCGATGACGTTGAGCGAATCGATCAGACCGCGATCGAACCGCTCCGTCGCCAGTGCGACTGCCCGGCGCGCCGCCTTCAAGGCATCTGCAAGATGGCGCAGCCGAGCCTGCTGCGCGGTATAGGCATCGACGGCGGTATCCACTTCGCGCACGGCGTTGAGCACCGTTTGTTTGTAGTTGAACAACAGCTCGCGGCTGCGGTAGTCGGCTTTCTCCACCAATGCGTCGAGCCGACCAAAATCCAATAGCGGCGCAGCGACCGCAGGCCCGACCGACCATATCGGATTGATCGGAGCCTGCACGAGGCCAGGTCCTTGCTGAGCGCCGTAGGAGGCGGTGACGGCTATTTGGGGAAAGAGATCTGCGGTCGCCACGCCGACGAGAGCATTGGCGCTTGCCAATTGGCGTTCCGCCTCGACGATGTCGGGCCGACGCCGCAGCAAGTCGATCGGCAGCCCGGAACGAATCCGTCCGGGAAGCGCAGGAAACATTCCGGGCCTTTTCAGCTCTTGGCCCAAACTTTCCGGAAATTCGCCGAGCAGCACCGCAATCACGTAACGCGCAGCATTTATCTCGGCGAGCAACGGCTCAACCTCGGACTGCAACTGCGCCAATTGACGTTGCGCCAGCGTGACGTCCAGCTCATTGGTGATGCCGCGGCTGAATCGCTCTTGCACGAAGTCGGCGTACTTTTGCACAATCTCGATTTGTTTTCGGAGCACCGCCAGCCGCATTTGCAAAGCGCGGAGATCGAGATAAGCGCGGGTTACATCGGCGACGAGCGAAATCAGCACCACATTGCGCGCCGC
>JBAUGC010000047.1:0-2847 GCA_049679485.1 Xanthobacteraceae bacterium | reverse complement strand
CGCTTATTGGCGTCGGTGATGTCTTCGAGGCGCGGCACGAAACCCGTCACGGAGACGACCTGCTCGGGACTAGTGCCCCAGGTCACTAGCGGCGGCAGCTTTGCGGCGTCGAGCTTGATCTCGCGATCGAAGTGCGCACCGTCATCCGAACGCAGCGTCTCCCAATAGCGCATGGCCTCGTCCCAGGCCTTGCCCTGCGGCGATTTGGGCCGGTCTTTTAGATAGGCATAGGCCTTTTCGTCCGGCGCGATGAAGCCGGACTTGGCGCCGCCCTCGACCGACATGTTGCAGACCGTCATGCGGCCTTCCATGGACAGCGCGCGAATGGCCTCGCCGGCATATTCGAGCGCGTAGCCGGTGCCGCCGGCGGTGCCGATCTCGCCGATGATAGCGAGAATGATGTCCTTGGCGGTGACGCCTTCCGGCAGCTTGCCGTCGACGGTCGCGCGCATGTTCTTGGATTTTTTCTGGATCAGCGTTTGCGTCGCCAGCACGTGCTCGACTTCCGAGGTGCCGATGCCGATCGACAGCGTGCCGAAGGCGCCGTGCGTGCCGGTGTGACTGTCGCCGCAAACGAGCGTCACGCCGGGCAGCGTGAAGCCCTGCTCCGGACCGATGATGTGAACGATGCCCTGGCGCCTGTCGAACTCGTCGAAATATTCGAGCCCGAACAGCTTGGCGTTCTCAGCGAGGTAGGCGATCTGCGCTTCACTCTCCGGATCGGGATTCTTCTGCCGGCGGTCCGTGGTCGGCACGTTGTGGTCAACGACGCACAGCGTTTTGTCCGGCGCGCGCACTTTGCGGCCGGCGAGGCGCAATCCCTCGAAGGCCTGCGGGCTCGTTACCTCGTGCACCAGGTGGCGGTCGATATAGATGAGGCAGGTCCCGTCCGGCGCTTCGTCGACGAGATGGTCCTCCCAGATTTTATCGTAAAGCGTGCGCGGCTTTGCCATTGTCATGAAACTCCAGCAACGACGTGGAGCAGATAGTCACCCTGCGAACTGAAAACTACTCTGCCGCTTTGGCGCCTGCGGCACCTTGCGCGCTGTGATCCTGCCGCTCGACGATGCGCGCGGACTTGCCGCGGCGGCCGCGGAGATAATAGAGCTTGGCGCGCCGGACCTGGCCGCGTCGTACCACCTTGATCGAATCGATCATCGGCGAATACAGCGGAAACACGCGCTCAACGCCTTCGCCGTAGGAAATCTTGCGAACGGTGAAGTTCTCGTTCAGGCCTGAGCCGGCGCGGCCGATGCACACGCCTTCATAGGCCTGCACCCGGCTGCGCTCGCCCTCGACGATCTTGACGTTGACTATCAGGGTATCGCCCGGCTGAAACTCTGGAATTTCCTTGCCGGCGGTGAGCTTTGCCATCTGTTCGTTTTCGATCTGTTTGATGAGGTTCATGGCAAAGTCTCCAACGGCTGCGCATCGGCTGCGCTGCGGCGCGATTTCGGCCGGGGTTAAACGGGTTGGCGCAGCTTCTACGCTACCGCGCCGGATTTGTCACCTTCTCGTCATCCCGTATGCGAGCCGGCCCGGAAGCGCCGTAAAAACGCCGCCCACAGGTCCGGCCGGCGCTCGCGGGTCAGCCGTTCGGCCTCGGCGCGCCGCCAGGCGGCAACTTTGCCGTGATCGCCCGAAAGCAGCACGTCCGGGATGGTCCGCCCCTCCCAGCTTTGCGGCCGGGTATAGTGCGGATATTCCAAAAGCCCCTCGGTGAAGCTTTCCTCGGCGCTTGAGGCGGCCGCGCCCATGACACCGGGTAGAAGCCGCACGCAGGCGTCGAGCAGCACCATCGCTGCGATTTCGCCGCCGGAAAGCACATAATCACCGATCGAGACCTCTTCGAGGGCCCGGGCCGCGATCACCCGCTCGTCGACACCTTCAAACCGGCCGCAAATCAGGACCACGCCGGGGCTGCCGGCCAGCGCTTCCACCCGCGTTTGGGTTAACGGCGCGCCGCGGGGCGAGAGCAGGAGCCGGGGTCGCTGGTCTGTCGCGGTGGCGTCGATGGCGCGGCCGAGCACATCAGCCTTCATCACCATACCCGGCCCGCCCCCCGCCGGCGTGTCGTCAACGGTGCGATGCTTGTCGGTGGCGAAGGCCCGGACATCGACAACGTCGAGCGACCACGCGCCCGACGCCAAGGCCTTGCCGGCGAGGCTCGCACCTAGCGGGCCGGGAAAAACGTAGGGGAAGATGGTCAATACACTTGCCCGCCACATCCTTACCCTCGCGGCGAAATGACAATCCGCCCCGCCGCAACATCGACTACCGGCACGTGGGCTGCGTCGAACGGAATCAATTCCGTCTTGCCGCCACTCTGCGGCCGCACCTCAATGAGGTCGCCGGCGCCGAAATTATGAATGGCGATGACGGTACCAAGGCGCCGACCACCCGGATCGAGCGCCGTGAGGCCGATGAGGTCGGCGTGATAGAACTCGTCGGCCTCGTCCGGCTTCGGCAGGCGTTCGCGCGGCACATAGAGCTTGACGTTGGTCAGTTGCTCGGCGGCGTTGCGGTCGCAAATTCCCGAGAGCCTGGCGACGAAATGATCTTTGGCTGGCCGCATGGCTTCGATCTCGAAGATGCGGCCGTCCTCGGTTTCGAGCGGCCCGTACCCGGCAATGGCTTGCGGGTCGGACGTGAATGACCGCAGCCGGACCTCGCCGCCCAAGCCGTGGGCGGCGCCGATTTGACCAAGGCAGACGCGCCCGCCGCCAGCCATGGCTTTCGTCCGTTAGGCAGCCGGCGGGGTCGCTGCGGGAGGTGCAGCAGGCGCGGCGCTCGCCGCAGCCTTGGCGGCTTCTTCCCTGGCCTTGCGCTCTTTGCGCGGCACCGCCT
>JBAUGC010000046.1:0-5197 GCA_049679485.1 Xanthobacteraceae bacterium | reverse complement strand
ATCCAGGATCGCGAGGCGCAACTCAAATTTAGAGCTGCGGCCATGCCTGAAATTCTGTTTACCGCCGACTCCGCTGGTCATATTGAGACGCTTTCGGCAATTAACCGGCTAATGTAATTTCCCGTCGGCAGATACAGGTGTCGAGTCGGAAAGAGTTATTCTTTTCCAGTCGGGATTTTGTTCGGGAGGTTAAGTGAGGCCCCGTCGTCGGCTTTCGATCTTGGCGGGTCAAACTGGCGCGCGGAGCCTCCTACGGCTACGATCCTGTTTATCTCACTTTCGCCTGCGCAGCGCAACCTTGAGAGCGATTGGGTCGAGACCGGCGGAGGGCCGATCCTGCGCCGATGCCCGGTTTGTGTGCGCGATTCGATCGTCGGTCATGGCCGCCGCCGAAAACAAGCGCATGATGAAGATCATGATTGGATTCAGATCCGCCGGGGCCTCTGCAATCTGTGTGGCAAGACCTTTACCTTCCTGCCGCCATTCTCACCGCCGTACGGCCACTACAGTCTAATCGCACGCAGTCAAGCGCTGCGGCACTATTTCCTCGAAGATCATTCGTGGGAGGCCGCGGCGCCTAAGGTGAAAGATCCCGATCGGGTTGCTGATCCGTCCACGCTGCGCCGTTGGTTTCGCAGTCTGGATTCCTCACAGCCGGCATTCTCTTTCTTACGGCGCACCATGCATGCCATTAGCCAGCGGCTCAGCGGGAGAGAACCGCTCGTATACAGTTCCGTGCGGCTGTGCTGGCCCACCGTATTCCCTTGTCTGGCGCGTTACTGGCCCTTGCGCCTCTGAAAAACTTGAGCCGCCCACCATCCTTGCCTGGGAAAGCGAGCGTGGTTCTCTTAGGCTCGACCGTGGAAGAGGAACTCAGCCATGGACGCGGATCTGGAACGGCTTAAACAGCACCTTCCGCTGCTGGAGTATTTGCAGCGCCATAACTGGAGCGGTCGCCGAGCCGGTACACAGCAAGAGTTCGTAGGGCTATGTCCCTTGCATCGGGAAACGCGCCCGTCATTTTACGTCAATGTTCGAAAGAACCTGTTCTACTGCCACGGATGCGCGCGCGGTGGTGACTTGATCCGCTTTGTGCAGTTCTTCTATGATCTGTCGTTCCATCAGAGTGTCGCTTATCTCAAACAGGAATTGGCATCTGTTGCAAACGCGGCGTCCGTTTCCGAGTTACTGGCGCAGGCGGCGGCCTTCTATCAGTTCGAACTCCACCGCCATCCGGAAGCGGTGCATTACCTGGACCGCCGTGGATTGCATGACTCCGTGCTCATCGAACAACTCGGCATAGGCTATGCTCCCGGCGGAAACTTACGCCGCCATTTGGCTGCCTTGGGCTACTCGCTCGATCAACTGCTCGACACTGGGCTGATCAACCAACAAGGGCGCGACGTTTTCGGCCGGCGTGTGATCTTCCCGTGCTACGAACACGGCCAGACCGTCAACCTTTATGGCCGAAGTATCGGAGCAGCTTTCCCGCATCGGCTATTGCCGCGCTCCAAGGGAGGCTTGTTTGCCTGGGAATCGGTCCGTTACTGGTCTAGCATCATCCTGGTCGAGGGCTTGTTCGACCTCGGTGTCCTGTGGCAGGCCGGTTTTCGCAACACCACATGTGCTCTCGGCACACATCTGACCTCCGTCCAGATAGCGCAGCTTCGTGAGCAGCCGGCTCGTTGTATTTACATTGCCTTTGATCACGATGAAAATCAGGCTGGCCAACACACCGCCCATCAACTCGCGCAACGCTTGAGAGGTCTCCAGTTAAACGTGCGCGTCGTTCAGTTACCTCACGGGCAAGATCCCAACAGCTATTTCGCCACGGGCGCCACCGCCGCCGACTTCAGCGACTGCCTGGAGCAGGCGCAACAGTTATGAAACTAATCCTGGCTCATCGAAGGCTTATCGAAGCGAGCATTTGCCCTTATCGCCTGCTCGATGAGCAGGGTCATGAAATTACCTGGGCCAATGATTTTCTCGACGCCCAACATATTCGCCAACTGTCGCTGCGGTCGGTGCGCGCCTACGCCTATGATCTGCTGCACTTCGGTCGTTGGTTTCAGAGCCAGCCTCAGACTCTTTCCGAGATCACCGAATCCACGCTGCTCGACTATGTCCGCTATCAACTGAATCAACGCCCCCAACCCACGCCACAAACCATAAATCATCGCCTGACGGTGATTCGTTGCTTGTATCGATTCCATCACGGACGGGAGATTCCCGCTGGCCAAACCCATTTTCAGCGCATTTATTCGACGCGCTGTCCGGTTGGCTACGGCCGCCCGCATCGCGCCATTGCCTTTGGCCTTCGCCTCAAACAACCTCGACGAGTCATCCAGCCTCTCTCTGCAGAGCAGGTTGCGAAGTTCTGGGCGAGCTTTCGCACCTTTCGCGATCTTGCCGTGGTGGGCCTTATGTTACTGGACGGCCTGCGTTCCTGTGAGATCCTAACGCTCCAGCTCGAAGATCTGAAACTGGCCGATGGGCTACTGCACGTGCTGGGCAAGGGCCGGAAGCATCGCACTTTGCCGTTGCCGGGCGAGATTCTGGAAGTGCTGCAAAGTTACCTTCGTCTGGAACGGCCGCTGACCAACGCCCCTTGTCTGTTCGTCTCCTTGAAAGGCCATCGGCGTGGTCAGCCCATGACGCCAGAGGGGCTCCGCTCGCTATTCCGCCACCATCGATTACGCAGCGAGGTCCCGTCTGCCAATCCACACCGGTTCCGCCATACTTTCGGAGCGGATATGGTCCGGGCCGGCATCTCCCTGCCCGCTTTGCAACACCTCATGGGGCACGCGCAGATTCACACCACGCTGCTCTATGTCCAGCTTGCTCCCGCGGATGTCTGGCGCGAGTATAGCCGCGCGGTCGCCAATCGATCGCGGTTGCCATCATCACCACCAATGCCATGAGTCCACGCCGGCAGACTCTCGAACAGATATTCGAAGCGCAGGTCCAAACTCTCGCTCTGACCTTGCAGCCCTTCACCGTGGTCAAGTATGAATACGTGGCCCGCCACTTCGTTGGCTATCTGAGGGCTACTTTCCCCGAGGTCCGTCGACTGTCGCAACTCCGTCGCGATCCCCACATGCTGGGTTGGTTTCGCTGGCTTTGCGAACTGCGCCCCCCTATTGGCAACCATACTCGCGAGCAGCGTCTGCTCTGCCTTCGCCGACTGCTCGACGATCTGGCCGCTCAGGGCCATCCCCTCCAGCATGGTCTCATCATCCGCGAAGACTTTCCGACGCGTCCACAATATCTCCCAAGAGCCTTGTCTCCGGAAGACGATCGGCGACTACAGGAAGAGCTCCGCCGTGCAGACAATCTGTATTCCAATGCTCTCTTATTGACTCGCGCCACCGGCATCCGTATCGGAGAATGCATCCACCTACCTCTCGACTGTTTGCGTCACGTTGGGCCCACACAATGGGCGTTGCATGTGCCCCTCGGAAAAATGCACACCGAGCGCCTTGTGCCTCTCGATACGGAAGGACTTCGGCTAATCAACCGTATCCTTGAGCTACGAACCCAGTTCTCTCCCAGACGCCTTGCAAAATCACAAGGTCTCCTCTTGCCTCGTGTTGGCGGCCGGTTTGCCCTCTTTCAAACGCTGCGTGTGGCGTTGGCCGATTTCGCACGACGAGCAGGGTGTACTGACACCAGCCCCATCTCGCCCCACCGTCTGCGTCACACCTGGGCCTCGGAGATGCTTCGCTGCGGCATTAGCTTGCCCGCCCTCATGCAAATGATGGGTCACAAGGATATCCGCATGACGCTCCGATATCTAAAGATCACTCAGCCTGACCTGCAGCGTGAGTTCTATAAGGCCCGTCAGAACACAGCCCAGGCATATCGTCCTCCCGCCCTTTCCGCCTCTGCCGCCAGTGCCGATCTTCCCGGAATCGCTCGATCGCTGGCTGCCACCCGACACCTGCTCGACATGTACCGCCGCCAACTCTCCGATGACAACACTCGTCGCCGCTTACAACGACTTGATCGACGCCTGCTGGACGTCGCTCAACAACTCCAAAAGATCGGAAGCGCAGAAAAATGAGGAAATATTGGCCGGTCAACCGGCAAGAGTGCGTAAAGCGCCCCGATCAGGTTTTTTTCTTGGCTAATATGCGTCGGACGGAGGTTCTGCCGATGTCCAGCCGCCGCGAGATTTCAGATTTGCTGATTCCCTGGCGGAACAGTTTGCGGACTTCGGCAGCTTTAATTGCCGCAGTTGCGGGACGACCGAGACGTGTGCCGCTTTGCCGGGCATGGTCCAGTCCGGCACGAACGCGGTCGCGTAGTATGTCGTGTTCGAAGGCGGCAAACACCGACAGCATTCCGGCCATCGCTCGGCCAGTGGATGTGGTCAGATCGAGCGCTTCGCTGAGTGATACGAAGCCGATGTTGAGGTCCGTAAGTTCCTGGAGTGTGGTGACCAAGTCGAGCAGTGAACGGCCCCAGCGATCCAGCCGCCAGACCAGCACGACATCGATCTCGCGCCGCCGCGCAGAGTCGATTAGTTGTTGGCGCTGCTCGCGTGCCTTGGCACCAGAGCCAACTTCTTTGACTTGCATGGTGACAGTCCAGCCGCGGTTCGCAGCGTAGTCACGCATGGCACGCATCTGCATCGGAAGTGTCTGCTGATCGTTCGTGGACACGCGGGCGTACAGGCCGGCCCGCAACATTTTCGATGGTTTGCGTGCGTGGCCAAAAACGTCCTTTGTTTTTGCCTTGCCGGAAGTGCGTTTTACGGGCATTTTGAAGTGATGAGTTTGGATGGCCTAAGACTATCCTTTTCGGCCACCATACGAACCCATGCTACTACGCGGCGATGCCGCCAAAGAGCCGCCGCAGCGTCTCCCGGAAGTTCCACGGCATCCAGTCCGACGGCTTCAAGGCCAGCTCAGCGGCATGGCGCTGCAGCTCGGCCAGATACTCGAATGAGTTGGCACCGCAAAGCTCGCAGGTGTGGATCAGGCTCATGAACAAGTCGCCGACATCGGCTCCATTCAGGCTCCGATAGTACAGCGCGTTCTTGCGGTGCAGCACCGCGCGTTTGAGCGCTCTTTCGCATAAATTATTGTCGACCGGGGCGTTGGGCATGCGCAGAAAAGCAGTAAGTCCTTTCCAGTGCCGCAGCAGATAAGTAATGGCCTGACCCAGACTGGAGTTCGGCTCCGTTTTCTTTTGC
>JBAUGC010000045.1:0-5244 GCA_049679485.1 Xanthobacteraceae bacterium | reverse complement strand
GTTCTCGGATGACGGATCGTCCGCGAGCCAGCCCTGCACGTTCCTGCCCGTCGCTGGGCATCGGTAGATAAAAGCCGCCATGCAGCCAACACGCACGGTGGGGCGCTGCCGACAACTAAGGGAATGTACTGAGTACGCTACGCTACCGCGCGACTTTCGGTTTGCGAAGCAAAGAACGCTGTCATCGCGTACCAAGGTTTCCGTAGGCCGCACTGCTGCGGTAGGCGTCATGTTGGTCGCCCCTCCGACCCTCACAGTCAAAGCCACGACTCCACAGTGCCGGAGAGCGGTCGAAAAGCGCCTTTGTGGCATGTGCTCGCGAGTTGTCGACGCGCGAGTGCCTCCGAATCCGGGTACGCCCGGAACCGCGCTGCGGTGACGGTAGAGCAGTGACCTCTGATCATCTGCGCTCCCTCCGAAATTATCCTTATCTATAGTTGCTGCGCCGCTGCGCGATGTAAGTGGAGCAACTCCGGAACGGTGTCAGGCGGCCGTCGTCCAAACCCACATTCGGTCGCGATTCCGAAATTCGACACAACCCGCTCCGCCGCCGCAACTCGGCGCTTTGCGCCTTCAATCCCATCCGTTAGATGGATGAGACCAAGATAGAGCTCGGTGCCAGACTTTAACCGAAGATTGCGTAGTGGCGAAAAATATGACTCGTCGTCGCGGTCGCGCGGCACTGGCATATGCAGCCACGTGATTGGCCGGTGAATCGCAGTCGCCAGTCGGTGATACACGTCGACCATGCGTCCTGTGTCCATCGGCTCGCGAACATGCTTATGGCCCGGATCGCCGTAGCAAAGGTGAATGCCAAGCTCGACATCCCCAGGAACGCGATTGCCTAGTCGCGCGCGGCGACGGCCATCACGCGCGGCTCCTCGAGAGCTTGGCTCGCGTCGAACTCCTGATCCTCGACGATTGGGGACTAGCTCCCATGACTGCCGAGCAACGGCGCGATCTCTTGGAGATCATGGAGGATCGGCACGGCCGCAGCTCGACCATGGTCACAAGCCAGCTTCCGGTCGAACATTGGCACGAGATCATCGGCGATCCGACGCTCGCCGACGCCATTCTCGATCGCCTCGTTCATAATGCTCATCGCCTTCAACTCACCGGAGAAAGCATGCGAAAACAAAACGCCCGCAATCAAACTCTTGACGCGGCCTCAAACGCCTGAACCAATCACCATGTCGGTCGAAGCGGCCGCTCATGATCGCGCAAAATTATTGCTCACGATCAAATGAAATGAGCGCTCACCATCGCGTGAAATCGCCGCTCACAATCAGCGAAATGCGCATTCTTAATCAGTTTCCTGCCGCTGAAGCGGGTGCCGGTAGTGAGCGTGGTAGCGATAGTGACTGATAAGGAAAGTACGATTTCTTTATCAGGTGCAATGCGCCGCTTTTGCCAAAGCCCCGGGCAAACCGCAAAGGCGACCCCCAAAAGACGATAGGCTCGCCCGCCGAACTGGAAAGCCGACGAGTGATATTCTTCAGAAGCTCTGCTCGCTGCCGCAAACGGGCTCTGGCAACTGGATTGCGGTCAGTCCTATCAAAAAGCAAACAAGCATCAGCTGGAGCTTTCACTGAATAGGGCTTTATTTAAGGGTGCGGGGCCGCAAAACGCTTTGCCGCTCCGCCACGAGCTCGCGCAGTATGCGCGTATTTTCCGCGACGCTGCCCTTGCCCCCATCGCGTCGGGCAAGGCCACGAGCAACGATCGCCTGCGCCGTCGCTTCCGCAGTGTTCGGGTAGAGTGTGGGTGAAAGAGGCGTAGGCAAGATGGATGACGGTCCGAGCGCGGCATCGTCGATCTCGGCAGCGATGGCACGCGCCGTCACAAGATAGACTTCGCGATCGAATTTTTTGGCACGCGTGTCTAGCGCCGCGCGCATGAGTGCGGGAAATGCCAGCACATTATTGCATTGGTTGGGGTAATCGAAGCGCCCGGTCGCAACGATTGCCGCGCCAGCGGCCAAAGCCTCCTCGGGCATGATCTCAGGAACCGGATTGGCCAATGCGAAGACAATTGGATTGCGCCGCATACTGCGGACCATATGGGCATTGAGCTGCGCCGCGGTCGACACGCCAATGAAAACGTCAGCTTCGCGGACCGCATCGGCTATATGCCCTCGTCGCCGCTCCCGATTGGAGGCCTCGGCGATCGCAACATGATGTTCTGGCGTGGTGGTATTACCCTCGCACAGGATCCCGTCCCGATCGTTGACGATGATATCTCCGACCCCCAGGCCTCTGAGAAGGTCGAACGTCGCAGTGCCCGCGGCGCCGGCGCCGTTGATGACGACCCGCTGGTCCCGCGGTGAACGACCCGTAACCTTAAACGCGTTTATCAGAGCCGCTGCGATAACGGTCGCGGTACCGTATTGGTCGTCGTGGATGGCGGGCACGTTCAGCCGGGATTCAAGTGCTGTCATCAGCGCAAAACAGTCCGGTGATGCCACATCTTCGATATTGTAGCCGCCGAAGGTCGGCTCCAAAGCGACGAGGATGTCGATCAGATCGAGGCTTTGTTCTGTCGCTATGCACAGCGGTATCGCGTCAATGCCGGCCAGGAGCTTAAACATCGCGGCCTTGCCTTCCATCACCGGCACGGCAGCGCGCGGTCCCGCCCGCCCCAATCCCAGCACGGCAGTGCCGTCGGTTACGACCGCGATCGTGTTGTCTTTTGCGGATAGTTCGTGCAGTGCCTCGGGGCGGGTGATGATCTCCTGCACCGAATAAGCTACGCCGGGCGTATAGAGTGTCGCAATGTCGTCCAGGCTGCCGACGTTGAACTTGGGGAGGATTTCCAGCTTTCCATGGCCGTAATAAGCATCGCGGCAAGCGGCGAGGGCGGCTTCACGTTCAACGGACGGGGGGCGCAAGGGAAACTCCGATTGAGCACGTGATTTTTAGTGACGTCACTCGACGCGATCGGCGCGCCCACCGCTGGCGGACATTATTTCACAATCAGCCGCTTGACTGTTTTCCGCGCCGCGTCGGCGCCCTCACGCACCAAAATCTCATAAAGGGTTATCTGCCCGAGCTGCGACCAGACGTAGTTCTTCAACTGGTTAAATGGCCGCGCAGCCAGATCGCGGTCGCTTAATCCAAGTTCGCTTCGGGCCACTTCCTGCAGCAGCGGATAGGTATAAAGATGCGCCCCGCCCATTGTATAAGGCCAGTTCATGTCGGCGAGGTGGGTAACCCATTGCTCGGCAGGCTGGGGAGCCAAGGCCAAGTCGCCCGCTTTGCGCTCGAGAAGACCGTAATCGACAGGGTCGACCTGCGCCATGACCGCGGCCGCCTTGATGAAGTGCGCAACGCGCTCGAGCCCATGCCAGTGGCAGACCACGCGGTGACCGTCCATTGAGGCTTCCAGCGCCGATAATTGATGCGCTGCCGCCATCGCCATGACGATGCGGGCGTCATAGCGACGATGCATCAGCTCGGCAGTCACATAGATACAGTGCGCGTGCCATGTATCGTCGTATACGGTGCGCGGCTCCTCAAGCCATGAGCCATCGGCTTGCCATTGGTACAGCCAAACCTTTGGATACTCGTGCACGCACAGTGCCGCTGATGGTAAGTCGCGGTTAATCGGCAGCCCGAACATTTGCCGGTAATTATTTGTATAGGCCTCCGCAATGCGGATGTTGTAGGCGACTGTTACGGCGAGACCGCCGGGATGAGCATTGTAGAAGTCATTGTGGCTCGACGGCGCCGTCAGATAGGTCTGCGGCTGCATGTGGCCATGCGGCCAGACATGCTCTGGCGTATCCTCTTTGTTGAAAAAACCGAGCTTGACCATTTCGGTAAAGAGCCGTTGCCGGTCCGCCTCCGCGGGATACATTTCAAGGAAGGTGACTTTTGGCGCGGCGATGCATTCAGTCATGAGCCTGCGGTATCCCGCGTCCTCGAGGCTCGCGGCGACCTGCAATAATTCATTGTAGGCGGCTTTGACCATCCGTGACGCGTTGGCCATCTCCTCAGGCGTCATTGCCACGACCTCTGCCAATTTCCGCGGCGGCGGAAGGTCGAGGTCGGCCGAGAAAGCGGAATATGCGAATTTGCCCGGCAAAGCCGCGTTGCGTCCGTTGTTGCTGGTCATGGCTTGTTTCCCCTGCTTATCCGGATCAGGACGCCAGTTGAAAGAAAATCCCGGTCTTGCGGTCGAGCAAATGCTGCGGCTCGGGTTTTATCCCGATCCACGCCCGTCGATCGGCGCTCAGCTTATGATCGGGCGGTACGACCGCCGCAAGCTTTGTGTCACCTACGCGCAGGGTGACGATCGACCGGTTGCCGAGGTGCTCTACCCAGAGGATGTCCGCGGCGATGGGTGCATCCCCCCTCGGACCAGGTGCTACGATGACTTGCTCGGGGCGAATGCCGAAGGCAATTTGACGTGGCAACTTCATTTGCTGCATGCGGTCGCCCGGGCCAGACTCGAACGACAGACTAAATCCGGTCCCCGCAAGGGAGAATTGGCCGTCTCCCTGGCTCAACTCGGCGTCGATGATGTTCATGGGCGGTGAACCGATGAATTCGGCGACAAACCGGTTAACGGGTCTGTGGTACACGTCGTCTGGCGAACCCACCTGCTGAATCCGCCCCGCGTCAAGCACTGCTACACGATCCGACAGACTCATCGCTTCGACCTGGTCATGCGTTACGTAGATAATCGTTTGGGCGAACTCGCGATGCAGCTTCTTGAACTCGATCCGCAGCCGAATACGGATGCCTGCGTCGAGATTGGTCAATGGCTCGTCAAGCATGAGCAAATCGCCGGGTTGAATGATCGCCCGGCCGATCGCGACCCGCTGCTGTTCGCCGCCCGAAAAAGTACTCGGCAGTCGGTCCAGCACATGTTCGACCTTCAGCATTTGCGCTATCGCCCGAACCCTGGGCTCGATGAGCTCGTCGGCCACGTTGGCGGTACGCAATGGAAATGCGATATTTTCAAAGCCGGTCATAGTCGGAAATAACGCGATGTTTTGGAATAACAGGCTGACGCGCCGTTTATTCGGAGCAACGGCCGTAACCTCCCGTCCGCCAATCATCACGCGGCCGCCGTCCGCCCGATAGAGGCCGGCGACCGTCTTGAGTAGCGTTGACTTGCCGGCATTAGTTCGACCGACGACACACAGGAATTCTCCGGGACGGACGGCAAGGCTGACGTCCTCGAGCGCCACGACATCTTTGAAGACCTTGCGCAACCGCTCTATCGCTACGGCTCTCATGC
>JBAUGC010000044.1:0-2123 GCA_049679485.1 Xanthobacteraceae bacterium | reverse complement strand
CGGTTGAGCCGGCAACGATCGTGGCGTCGGGATATTGCGCATAGACTTGTGCCAGCGATCGCTCGCTCGCCGGCGCGGCGAAGAACGCCGAATTATCGCCGGCGAACAAATCAGTGTTGTCGTCGAGCGCCCGCAGCGCCTTAAGCCGCGTTACAGCGTTTCGACTGAAGCTGTCGTCGGCGCCATCGCAAACCGCGATCGCGGCATCGACGATCGGCCGATAGCCGGTGCAGCGGCACAAATTCCCGGCCAGCACGTCGTTGACTTTTTGACGGCTGGTGACGCCATTGCATTCGTGATAGTGCGCGAACAGGCTCATCACGATGCCTGGCGTGCAAAAGCCGCATTGCGAGCCGTGCATGCGGGCCATCGCTTCCTGAACCGGATGCAGCACGCCGTGGTCGGCAAGATCTTCGACCGTGATCAATTCGGCGCCATCGAGCTGACCGAGGAGCGTGATGCACGAATTGACCGGCTCGTAGACCATTCGGCCGTCGCGTTCGCGCACGACGACAACGGCGCAGGCGCCGCAATCGCCTTCGGCACAGCCTTCCTTGGTGCCGGTCGATCGCTCCTGCAAACGCAGCCAGTCGAGCACGGTCGCGCGCGGCGAAAAATCGCCGATCCGGACATCGTGGCCGTTGCGCCGAAATTGCAGGACGTTTCTTGCCATAAACGATGCCGCCAACTCTGCCTAGGGAAACGGCATTTGCGCACAACAAACAAACCAAGGCAAGTAATTTGCCAGTGGTTTAATATACTTAGCTTATATCGCCCCGCTCCTTTCGGCACTTGATTGAGGCCTGCAAAGCGCGCGTCGCCAGGCGATCCCTGAACATGCGGCGCGGCATGAAACGTGCAGCGTCCGGCACAATGGATATCAACACCATCACCGCAATCGTGCGACCGCGCCGACGCGCCGAACTGCCGGTCTGGAACACCGGCGATGCCTGGCTTGCCGGAGGGACTTGGCTGTTCTCCGAGCCGCAGCTGAAAGTCTCGCGGCTCATCGACATCGCCGATCTCGGCTGGCGCGCGCTGGAGATGAGCGAACAGGGCTTGCGCATCGCCGCCACCTGCAAGATCACCGAGCTCGACGGAGCGACGTTTCCCGCCAACTGGATCGCCACGCCGCTGGTGAATCAATGCTGCCGTTCGTTTCTGGCGTCGTTCAAGATCTGGAACGCGGCGACCGTCGGCGGCAATCTCTGTATGGCGCTGCCGGCGGGGCCGATGATCTCACTGACCGCAGCACTGGACGGCGTCTGCATCATCTGGACGCCGGATGGAAACGAACGGCGCATGGCAGTGACTGATTTTGTCTTGGCACCGCAGCGTAACGCGCTGCGGCCGGGTGAACTCCTTCGCGCCATCGACCTGCCGCTTGCGGCGCTGCGCCGGCGCACAGCGTTCCGCCAAATTTCTTTGAGTCCGCTCGGCCGTTCGGGTGCACTGCTGACCGGAACGCTGTCGCCAGACGACGGAGCGTTTGCACTGACGGTAACGGCGGCTACTCCGCGTCCGGTCCGGCTGTTGTTTGCCAACCTGCCGTCGCGCGCGGTGTTGCGTGACAGACTGGAAGCCGAGATTCCGCGTGACGCCTACTACAACGACCTCCACGGAGCACCGGCGTGGCGGCGGTATGTGACGCTGCAATTTGCCGAAGAAATTCGAATCGAGCTCGGCGGAAATGGAGCGGCCGGAGCATGACCTTTTTGGTCAACGGCAAAAATCACGCCGCCAGTCCGCGCCCCGGCCAGTGCCTGCGCACGTTGCTGCGCGAGCTGGGCTGCTTCGGCGTGAAAAAAGGCTGCGACGCCGGCGATTGCGGCGCCTGCACGGTGATGGTCGACGGCGAGCCGGTACACTCTTGCCTGTTTCCCGCCTATCGCGCCGAGGATCGCCCGATCACCACCATCGAAGGCCTCGCCAAAAACGGCGAACTGCATCCGATGCAGCAGGCGTTCCTGCAAGCGCAAGGTTTTCAATGCGGCTTCTGTACGCCGGGCATGATCATCACGGCGGCGAGCCTCAATCAGGCGCAGCGGCAGGATCTGCCCTGGGCGCTCAAGGGCAACATCTGCCGCTGCACCGGCTATGGGGCGATCGAAAATGCCATCCGC
>JBAUGC010000043.1:0-2057 GCA_049679485.1 Xanthobacteraceae bacterium | reverse complement strand
GTCTTCGACTTCTTCTAGTCGGAGATCGCGTCACACGGGCCGGCCGACGTCGAGGATGGATCGACGATCCAATCCGAGGCGGGCCGGTTCCGGTGGACGGCAGGGGGCGTCGGCGGGACGGAGGTGCAAGCTTCGCAGTCGTGTTACATTGATGCGGAAGCGAAGAAGAGAGACGGGAGACCGGATCTCGCTCTGACCAAAACAGTCAGCGTATTTGACCTTCAGCCATCTCGCCGACGCCCTCGGTATCTTGGCAGTATCTTTCCGAAACTTTCACCGGCGTCGTGGACCTCATCCGCGGCGCCGTTTTTCTTTATGCAGAGATGAGGCATGCGTAAGGCTGTGAAGAAACCTGCGAACAAGACCGTGAGAAAGAAAGCGACCGCCGCAACCGGGCGCTCGGCGTTCGCACGCGTCCAAAAGCCGATCGAGCTTTACTACTGGCCGACGCCTAACGGCTGGAAAATATCGATCATGCTCGAAGAGTGCGGTCTGCCCTATGTCGTGCGGCCGGTCGACATCTCAAAGGGCGAACAATTTGCTCCGGAGTTTCTGGCGATATCGCCGAACAATCGTATGCCGGCGATCGTCGATCCGGCCGGGCCGGGCGGGCGGCCGATCTCGGTGTTTGAATCCGGCGCCATCCTGCAATATCTCGGCCGCAAAAGCGGAAAATTTTATCCGCGCGAAGAGCGCGCGCGCGTCGCCGTCGAGGAATGGTTGTACTGGCAGGTCGGCGGCCTGGGCCCGATGGCGGGGCAGGCGGTCCATTTCCGCTGTTACGCGCCGCAGGAAATCTTCTACGCGATCGCGCGCTACACCGACGAAGTCAACCGCCTCTACGGTGTCATGAACACCCGGCTGGCGGGGCACGAATTTCTCGCCGGGCGCTATTCAATCGCCGACATGGCGGCGGTCGGCTGGGTGCGGCTCGCCGAGCGGCAAGGCCAAAAGCTCGACGACTTCCCGCATCTCAAGCGCTGGTTCGAAACCATCCGGGCGCGGGCTGCCGTCAAGCGCGCTTTCGCGATCCGCGTCGAGGCGGCGTCCGCGGTCGATATGCGCGATGCCAAAGTGCGCGCCGTGCTGTTCGGCCAACGCGCGCGGTGAGGCAGGTTATTTCGCCCGCGTCCAGGTCTGCGATTTGCAAAGAACGGCCATCACACAGCCTTTGAGGTCGGCGGTGTTGTCGCTGGTCATCGTGAAGGCACCGGAATAGGTCTTGCCGTCCGAGGCGTTATAGACGTTGCCGCTCCAGACATTCGGTCCGCTCGGCTTCATGCCCAGCACGATCGCCACGCCGATCAGCGGCCGGCTTTGCTTCGAGGCGTCGGTATTGTGCTTGTCGAGCTTCGGCCGTCCGGTCTCCGGATCGTTGGGTTCCTTCAGCCATACCAGCGTACCGCAGATCGCGCCGCCGCAATTGGCGATGCGCACTTGGCTGTCCTTGTCCGCGGTGTACCAGGTCCCGAGCGGACTGGCGGCCGATGCCGGCGAAATTAGGCCTGCCCAGCCGAAAAATACGCTCGCTGCCAGCCCTAAAGCGGCCGCCGCCCTGCGGTTGGTTCTCATTGCAACCTCGATGTTCGTTATCGGGAGAATGCGGAATGTATAGTCAACGGCACTGGGAATTCCTAGCGATTTTCGGGATTACGCGGCAAGGCAATAGGCCCCGCTTCGGGAAACACTCGTTCATTCCGCGACACCGTAAACACATACATGTGCCAAAATGTGTCCGGATTGGCGGTCTCGAATTCATGCCAATAATCGAGATTGGTGAGCGCCTCGCCGCTGGGATATCGCTCTAGAAATCGCTCGATGATTGCGGGCTCCAGTTCGAAGCCGTGAAACGATAGTCCGTGCTGGTTGAGAAATGCCGCTTGTCCGGGATCGTGAACCGGTGTCCCATGACATTGAACAACAGATCGCGGCAGCCGCTCATGGTGCCCGGCCGTCTGATAAACGACGCCGAGAAGGTTGAGGCAGGTGGCGTGCGGGAGCCCGTGACAGAACCTACTTGCAAATGATCTCGGCCTGCGCGAGCCGCCGTGCCCGGT
>JBAUGC010000042.1:0-2404 GCA_049679485.1 Xanthobacteraceae bacterium | reverse complement strand
CTCCAGAGCTGGTCGAACCACAACCGACGGCGCTATTGCGCCGGCGGCTCCTCAGCCTCTCGCATTGCGCGCGTCTGGCGCCGCGCGCTCAGGCGCGCGAGCGGGCTCTCGATCTTGGCGATGATTCCAGTCGCCACGCGGGTGTAGCGAGCCGTCGTCTCGAGCTTGTCGTGGCCAAGCAACGCCTGAATCACCCGAATGTCTTTGCCGTCTTCGAGCAGATGGGTCGCGAAGCTGTGGCGAAGCGAATGCAGAGAGAGTGTCTTGCGCAGCCCCGCCGCTTTCGCCGCTTCCTTGAAAAGCCGGCTGAACTGGCGCGTGGTCAGAGGCTGATGGTCACTGCGACCGGGAAACAGCCAGCGTTGTTCCGGCGCGACGCCGGCGTCCTGCTCGCTTGGCCGCGCCTTCCACCATTGCCGCAAAAGGTCAAGGACCTCCGCTGGTAGCATCACGTGCCGGTCCTTGCGACCCTTTGACTGCACGACGCGGATGATCATCTGCTCACTGTCAATGTCGCCCGCGCGCAGCCGTATCACTTCGCCGGCCCGCAGCCCGCATCCATAGGCGAGCGTCAGCATCGCGCGCGCCTTCAGGCTCGTCGCCATAGTCAGGATACGCTTGACTTCCTCAGCGTTGAGCACAGGCGGCAGCTTCTGCGGCTCCTTGATGTGCCAAACCTCGGCCGCCAAATCATGGCGACGCAGGGTGACGCGAAACAGGAACCGCACTCCGGTCATGATCCGATTGCGGTTGCAGATGCTCGCGCCGCTCTCGATGAGGTGCAGCTGAAATCGGCGCACCTCGTCAGCCGTTGCCGTATCGGGCGAGCGTTTGAGCCAGGCGGCGAACCGTTTGCAACTGTAGACGTGGCTGCGCTGCGTGTGCGGGTTGAGTGTGCGCGCAGCCATATCTTCGATCATACGCTGACGCAGCGGACTGACAGAGTTGGTCTCGCTCATGGGGAGCTCCATCCTGAGTGAGGTTGACGACACCTCGATTCTCAGGACCGGCCTCTCCACCTGCTATTGGCGTCCTCTCGGCCGGCTACAGGCCTCTCGGCTCCTGCCCCTGCGCAGCGGGCTGGAGCGCAGCGACTTTGTGCCATGGCCCGAAACCGAAGTGCTGAAACGTCCGCTATTTGATCGCTAGCGGGTGCAAAGCGGACATGACTCGACATCGCAGAAGTGATGCGCCTGACCCCACAGCGAGCGTTAGAGTTGCTCGGACAGATAACGGGCGATGAGGCTCTCATCGCTCGCCGCGGCCGCGCAGGCAACATAACCGTCGGGCCGAACGAGCCACAACCCATCCTCTCGGAACGGCGGGCGGAGGTCTGACTCGAGCACAGTGGGGAAGCGCTCAATCAATCCGCTCGCTGCCGCCGAGGGCTTAGCAAAAAGACCGAAGCGGGGTGATTTCCCCGCACCCATCGGTATCTGCCCGGCGAGAGGGGCAACTCTGGCGCCGGGCTTCGGTCCCCCGCCGAGTGCCGCGCCATTGAGAGGACTCTTGGAATATCTGACGGTGACTTCCGATATCCTATCGGCAAAAGCATGCTGGACCGGCACCAGCCCCAACATAAGATGGCCTACGGTGTTTCGTATTGCCTGCTTGACCGGGTTTTTCATCGTTCCCAATATCGTCAGGTGCTGCGCATCCGCGAGCACATGGTCTCCCACTTCGCTGCGCTCGGCGCTGTAGCTGTCCAACAGTTTTTCGCTGCCGTGGTTATTGGCTACGATCGCCAACTTCCAAGCTAGGTTGAAGGCATCTTGCATACCGCAGTTCATGCCCTGACCTCCGGCGGGACTGTGCACGTGGGCCGCATCGCCGCAGAGAAAGGCATGCCCCCAGCGGTAGCTGGAGACCTTGCGGCCGTTAATGCGGAATCCGGCGAGCCAGATCGGATCGAACGCGGTCGTGCCCGGCGGCCCACGCCGATCAATCATCGCCTGAACCTGCTCCAGCGTTGGCGTGGGTGGGAGAGCTTCGCCGGAGGGCGGCAGATCAGCAAGCAGGCGGTAGCGCCCCGGGGAAATCGGGAAGACCACAAAGACGCCGTCCTTATGCCAATAAACCGACGCCTCGCTGTCGGGCACGGGATAGCCGCGCATGTGGACGTCCGCCAGCATCCAGTCGCTGTCCATCGTGTGGCCCGCAAAGATCGCACCAACTGTATGCCGCACCAGACTGTGGGCGCCGTCGCATCCTGCGAGCCAGTTCGCCGAGGTCATTTCTTCGCGACCCTCGGCATTGCGAAGAACGGCGTCGACACCATCGGAGCGGACGCTCACACCCGTCACTTCAACGCCGCGCTCGACCCTGACGCCCAACTCATTAAGGCGCTCCTCTAACAGCCGCTCGGTGTCGGATTGAGGGATCATCAACGCATACGGATAGGGGC
>JBAUGC010000041.1:0-1858 GCA_049679485.1 Xanthobacteraceae bacterium | reverse complement strand
CTAAAAGGCCGTCCCCAGCGGCAGCGAATAACTTTAGGATGCGACAATCCGTCTGTACGCGCAAGTGTATTGTAAATAAAGGGTAAACTATTCCGGGGGTTTTTTCGAAAATAGGTCGGAATCTGTCGAAAAATCGTCGGCGGCGACGGTTGCTGGTTTGGGGATACCATCGTGGATGGCGGCTTGCCTCGGCGAGAAGCGGAAGTCGGCCTCATCTGCTCTGCCTCGCACGCATCGGCGCCGGCACCGACGGCAACGCTCGCCAGCCGAGCCGCGCCCCAACAACAACAACAACACCCGCAAGGACGGTCTGCGGCTGCAACGGAAACTGTCGGAAACTTCCTCCTGGGGCGGATGAGCCGATACGAGGTGACTCTTTGGCATCGGGTCGACTGGGTCCGCGACACGCTCGACGTCTTGGATCGTCGCAAACCGCAAGCGAAGAGATGGTTTGGTTGACCTGTCCGTAGGCGGTAAGAACGTCGGCTTTAGTCCAGCGCATACGCCTGGTTGGTCGGGCCTATGTTCTGCTTGTCGCCGGGCGTCATCCGCGGTTAGCGATATATCCTGCGGCGCGATCATTTCCTAAAATTGGGGTTAGCTGCCGGATGAGGTTTAATCGCCGCTTCGCGCTGTGATGTTGCCGGCGGAAAAAGTGCCGGCCGATGCCATTGGTTCTTGTTGACGCCCGCGGCGTGAAGGTGAAGGTCGACAAGGCGCGCTGCGCGTAACCGAGGAACAGCGCGCACCAATCGGCGGGCGGCGCTCCGCTCCGCCCTGCCCTGCCGCCCTGTCCAACCAGCGCCCTGGACAAATTGGGTTCGTTTCGCACTCTCTGACGCGCCTAGTTGCGGTTCGGTCTTCGCAGGCGGAGGCTCGGACCCTCGGCGTTCTCCTTGATGACTCGATGCCGCTCGAAGGGCGGGTATGAAAATATTCGCGGCAGCGGCCACGGCACGTTCGAACTCGCGAATTCGGCGGGCTTTGCCGAACCCTTCGGCGGCCTCGGCGCTACTAACGCGCTCGATCTCGCGGATTTACTGGTGCCGAGGCTCACCGTGACGGCGCGTCGTTGAGTTTCGGCCCGGTTTGCGGTCGCCAGAGTTGCGGTGACGGCGCGGCCTAAGGCTGCAAATTCGGCGGCACCGGTGGGGCTTCGCGTATGAGGGTAATGGTAACGCGGCGGTTCGGCGGCAGGAACGGATCCTCCGCGAAGAGCGGATCAGTGTTAGCCTTGCCGGCCACCTTGGCGATGCTGGCGGAAGGATAGCCCTCCTCTTCCAAGATCTGGCGAACGGTATTGGCACGGTCGACCGAAAGGTTCCACTGTACATAATCCGGCCGCGGCGACGATTCCGAACCGGCAGTGTGCCCGGTGATGGCTATGCGATATGGAGTGGCCTTCAGCGGCCCGGCGATCGCCTGAATAAGCTTGCGGGTCCGTTCGTACGGTTCTTTGGAATCTGGTGGAAACATCGAGCTGCCGTCCTGATCGACAATGTCAATGTTGAGGCCCTGGTTGGTCTCCTCCACCATGATGTGCTTGGAGGCCTCAGTCAGCTCCGGCATACCCTGCAGCGCCTGGCGCAGGGACGCCGCAGCCAGCGCGAAAGCTTGGTCGCTAGCCAGTTTAGAACCCTGCTCATCCGGCGTCTGTGTGTTGGACGAATCCTCGGGCGCGATGTGCGCTGTGTTTTTGATTTTGTCCCGGGCCGTCAAACCGTCCGGTTCGACGATGCCGGAAAAGCGCACTTCCTGTTGCACGCCAAAGGCGTCTCGCATCGAGCCGGCGACGGCTTGCATCTTCCGCGCGTCTTGATTGGAGAACGCGACCAGCATCACAAAAAAGCTGACGAGC
>JBAUGC010000040.1:0-3212 GCA_049679485.1 Xanthobacteraceae bacterium | reverse complement strand
GGCTTGGAGGAGGGCCAATAGTGTTTAACGGTTGGCGGTGGCTCCTGTCTCGCGACCGGCTTGGGCGGCGGCACAACCTCGGGTGGGACCACCCTGAGCGCCGCGCCGACGGGGTTGGGCATCAAGGTCGGCGGCTTGCTCCGCGCGAACCAGGAATGCTCGGCCGGTGCGCCGACGGTGATCTGAACGGTCTGCGGGATGAAGCCGTGCTTGGTAAATGTCACCGCCTGGTTTTCCGCGACCACCGCAACAGAACAGGGTGTTTGACAGGTCTGGCCCTGGGCAGTGCGCACCTCAGCGCCGGTCGGTTCGGATTGGAACTGCAGGGTCTCCAGCTGCGGGGCCCGGTTCGGCTTTAGCCAGGCGGACGCGGCAAGCGACAAGCCCGAGCATCCCGCAAGCGCACCTGCCATCGCGGCCGCGGCGGCAGTGACGACAAATCCGGCGCGCGACATCGACCGTCTCCGTTGCGCAAGCAGCAGCGGTGTTCAAAACCGGCTGGCGCTGGCTCGACGCGGTGCTTCTGCGAATTTGCCGAACGGTGCGCTGCCAAAGGACGCCGCACGCCGAGGCGTGCGAAATGGTCAGGCATTCCTCGCCGAGTCGCCCAGATGCCGTCAAGCTTGGCTTTTAGAGCATGAGTCTGAAGCGATTGCGCTCTGGCCGCCACAAGCTGTTTGCTCGCCGCCAGCGGCAATCACTCAGGGTTTTTCAGGTGGCAGCACTTCCTGAATACAGACCTGGTCGATCAGGTGCCCGCGTCGCAGGTCCGTCAAATGCGCTCGTTTTTCATCATTCGTCAGGTCTTTGCCGATGCCATTGACCATCACCATCACTAGCGTGCGATCGTTCATATCCAGCCAATAGGAGCGGCGGACGAGCTTGTCGCTGCCATCTCGTGCAAACGGGCTGTCAAGATCCCGGCTCAAGTCTGGTTGATAAAATCGTGTCATGACGGGCGATAGCTCTTTCGTCCTCGGGTTTTATGGGTCGGGATGGCTGTTGACTCAAATCAATAAAAGGCGCGGGAATTGCATACAAATGTCGCCACGGGGTGACCGCTGCGGCCCTCTAACGCTGTGACTCCACGCGCGCTCCACCCCAGCTGTTTCTTAAGGAGGATACCACAGTGGCAAACGCGAAAATCACGGATTGGAACATAACGCTGGACCAGCTGGTCGAACAGATCGGAGAGGAAGTTCGCGGGTCCATGGATAAATACTTCGATTTTCTTCAGAAGCAGGTTTCAACCCACCCGTTGAGCGGGACGGAGCTAGGTGAAAAAGCAAAGGACTCCGCCAGGAAGAACATAGTTATTGTTCGCGAGTACGCACATAAAATGAGCCGGGCCAAGGATTTGCTGGAGATAGTGCCAATTCAGACCGAATTCATGCAGTCTCTGCTGACTTCATTTGGCGAGCAAATTAAAACTCTGGGCGAAATTTATACCAAGGCAGCAACAGAAGTGCTCAACGCGCCGCTAAGAAAGGTCGCTTGATTGAACGGCGCTGTTGCAGCTTTGCGTTTTTGCGGCTCATGACCGCCGTTTGCAGCAAAAAAAGCCCCGGCGAATTGATTATGCCGGGGCTTTAGTTGGCCTGTTGCTGGCGGCTGACATTCGCCAGAAGGTGTTCTCAGCTACCATCGAATTTCTTTGCGAGTGACTACGTCAACGCGCGCGATTTGATGAAAATCCGATGCGTCGTGTTGAGGTGAATTACTGCGCAGTTGGCCTTGTGTGCGGTATTGTCTATCTTTGTTGCCAATCTCCAACCAGATGCGTCACGCGCGTCTCCCTTTCATAAATGTCTTTGGCCGTTAGCTCCCAACTTGTGTCGCTCGCGCGGACAATGCCATGCGGCAATGAGACATAAAAAAGCAGCACACCCGAAACTGGCGTCATGCCGACAGCGTTCTCCTTCGCCATCGTCTCAAGAGAGTTTGCGGCCAACAATCTCGAGGAACTAAACGGTCCGGTTGCGCTCAAGACATTGGGCATCTTGGTCAATTGTGCGATCACAGATTCAGCTCCGTTCGGAGTAACTTTCATTGACCAGCTGGTCACGATGCTTGGTGCGCCGGTATTCCAAACTTGCGCGTCTAGGCCTATGCCTGTTCTGTCAGGCCATCCGTCCGGAACAAATACATTGCCGCCTGACATGGTTAGATGCAGTTCGGGCTTTTGTGGCGCAGAGGGGGGCCGGAGATCGGCTGCCGCCAAGCCAATGCCGATCCCGAAAAGAAGAATGGCAATGCCAATGCCGAGCAGGGCTGCCCAAGGCGGTATCTTGGGCCACGTCTTAGGGGCAAAAGTGTAAAGCCCCAGGATAAGGCCAAGCGCGAGACCAAAAACTCCGATGGCTCGATCCATATGGACGTCTCCCCATAGCGGCGCCCTCGACGCACAACTAATTCGAGCGGGGCAACGGACAATTTCCTACGGCGGAATTGTGCACTCCACAAACCACGCCACCGTCAGAAGCCCGCGCTGTAAGAGCCTCTGCTAGTTGATCTGCGTCGAATGTCGTCCGGTTCTACTGACGCCGTTGGCGGCCTGGTATTCGACGGAGTAGGCCATCGCGCAACGCGATCTTCTCGGGTCGATACCCAGCGAACGATGTAATTGCCATTCGATTCAAGGCGGACAATCACGGCGTTAAACCATCCGCTGTCATTACGGCCGCCAATGTAGCGCGCCATTACTTCATCACCTGGTCTAAAAACTTCTGTCATCGCGACTCTTCAAATGGAGACCCCCCGCTAGCTGCGGCGGTCAAGCCGTTGCCTTCGCCCAATCAACTGCGTAGCCGGCGGCGCCGAGCTCCTTGAGCAACTCGGCCTTCCAGGCGCCGCGATCGTCGATGTCCGTGTAACCGACGCCGGCGCAAACCCGGTTGCGGCCAAGCCTACCAGCGAACCAGAACATCTCGCCGATGACATTCTGCCGAGCCCGCGGCCGAAGATGTTGATCGTCCAATCCACCGACGTCATCGGGCGTCAGGACGACTATTGCAAACCCCGCGGCGCCACCGTGATCTTCAAACTTCTCGATTATCGTCCTGCCGGCGTTTGGCTGCTCATGAAGGATAACAGCATTCAAGCCCGCGCGCTCGGTCAGGCGAGCAATTTCGGTTTTTGCAGGTCCATCCCGGCCGTGGACGATGAAGATATCGTTGTTTGCCGATTGATCGTTCCGCTTATCTGAGCTGGCC
>JBAUGC010000039.1:0-3000 GCA_049679485.1 Xanthobacteraceae bacterium | reverse complement strand
TTTCGAAGGGGCGCGCGCGCGCCTCGAACATACGCTGCGAATCTACGACCCCGAGCGAGACCGCGAAGCCAAGTTCCGCTTCGGTCCGGACCCTAAACTCGCGGCGATCCCTAATCTCGGCGTCTCGGCTTGGTGCCTCGGCGACGTCAGACGTGCACGGGAGCTTATGGACGAGGCGCGCTCCGGCGAGGTCGAATCAGCGCATGCCCCGACGCTCGCCCTCACCTATCACCTCCAAGCCTTACCCGAAATCCTCCGTGACGACGCCGAATCGGCCCAGCGCGCCGCGGAAACTCTTGTCGCGCTCTGCCGGGAGCACGGTCTTGCTTCCTATCTGATCTGGGCAGCACTGCCTTTGGCTTGGGCGTGCGCGAAGCTCGGCGATCGGGGTGCCGGCGCCGCCGAGTTTCGACAGGCGCTGGCGGACTACATCAGCGGAGGCAACAGACTGTTTCTGCCGTTCTATCAAGGGCTGCTCGCGGAAATCGAAGCCGGGGGAGACGCGGAAGCCGCTCTAGCCGAGGTCGATGGCGCGCTCACGCTGGCGGGCGAGACCGGAGAGCATTGGTTCGACGTGGCGCTCCATCGCATCCGCGGCGACATCTTGCTGAAGGTCCGTCCCGACGACCCCGCGCCGGCCGAGCAAGCCTTTCTCGCCGCCATCGCCGTTGCGCGCGAGCAGGGCGCGCGCAGCTTCTGCCTGCAAGCGGCGCTAAAGCTGGCGAAACTGTACCAATCGACCGGCCGCCCCGCCGACGCCCACGCCGTGCTTGCGCCGGCGCTCGAAGGCTTCTCACCGACTCCGGAGTTAGCGGAGATCGCGGAAGCAGTAGCGCTGCTCAATACACTGCCGAAAGACGATCGGGTGAGGGATGCGCTCGGGAGGCAACAGAACCCCTGACAACGGATTTCGAAACGGCCTCTAAGGTATTGCTTGCCGAACTTTCATCATAGGCCGTGCTGACAGCGCACCCCGACTTCCGGTAATGGCCCTTTTCGTCATTCGCGACTTGTCCGCGATTTGCTCGCTCCTGGGGCAACATCAGACACTGATCCGCACCAGCGCCGAATGGCCCGGTAGCGTTTGACCCGTGTTTCAGACATGCCGGCGGCATGGACAGCGACTACAACGCAGCGGCCAGTATTGGTAAACTCTCTGCCGGTCGCCGGTAAATGGGCACGAGGGCGCCGATGCAGCAGATTGCAGATTGGCTCGATCACCTCGGCATGTCCGAGTACGCGCAGCGCTTTGCCGAAAACCGCATTGATTTCTCTGTCCTTCCCGACCTGACCGATCAGGACCTGAAAGACCTCGGTATTGCCCTTGGCGATCGGCGGAAAATGCTGCGCGCGATCGCCGAGCTTGCGGGTGCAGCTCTAGCAAACCCTGCACCCGTCGCGGCAGCGGAACCGAAACCGCAAGACGCCGCCGAACGCCGTCAGGTCACAGTGATGTTCTCCGACCTGGTCGGTTCGACACAGCTTTCTGCGCGCATGGACCCGGAGGACCTGCGCGAGGTCATTTCCGCCTATCAGAAATGCGTCGCCGAGACTGTGCGCCGCTTCGGGGGCTTCGTAGCGAAGTACATGGGCGACGGAGCGCTGGTGTACTTTGGGTATCCCCAAGCACACGAAGACGACGCGGAGCGAGCTGTGCGCGCAGGGCTGGAGTTGGTCGCTGCGGTAGGTGGCCTCAAAATGCACGCGGCGCTACAAACCCGTGTCGGCATTGCGACGGGGCTGGTGATCGTAGGTGACCTGATCGGGTCGGGTGAGGCGCGGGAGCGCGGCATCGTCGGTGAAACACCTAACCTCGCCGCGCGACTACAGAGCATTGCTGAGCCAAACATGGTGGTCATCGCCGAAAGCACGCGGCGGCTAATCGGCAATCTGTTCGATCTGGAGAACCTTGGGCCAAAGGACCTCAAGGGCATCGTAGGACCGGCGCGAGCTTGGGCTGCACTGCGACCGGCGTCGGTGGAAAGTCGCTTTGACGCTTTCCATGCAAGTGGCCTAACGGACTTGGTTGGGCGGGAAGAAGAAGTCGATTTGCTACTCCGACGCTGGGCGAAAGCAAAGTCCGGGGAAGGTCAGGTCGTCTTGCTCTCGGGTGAGGCTGGCATTGGCAAGTCAAGGTTGACGGCGGCGCTATTGGAACGCCTCGCCACCGAGCCGCACACGCGCTTGCGTAACTTCTGCTCCGCACAGCACGCTGACAGCGCGCTTTATCCGATCATCGGACAAATGGAGCGCGCCGCCGGATTGGCGCGCGATGACAAATCACGAGCGAAACTTGATAAGCTCGATGCGTTGCTCGCGCAAAGTTTGACGTCGGCTCAAGATGCCGCACTGATTGCGGAGATGCTCTCGTTGCCGAACGACGGACGCTATCCGTCGCTCGAACTACCACCGCCAGAGCGCAGGCAAAGAACGCTCTATGCGTTGATTTCACAGGTCGAGGCGTTTTCACGCCTAAATCCAGTTCTGATGATCTTCGAGGACGCACATTGGACCGACCCCACGAGCCTCGAACTGTTTGGTCGTCTAGTGGACAAAATACCAAATCTCCGCGTGCTGCTCATCGTGACGTTTCGGCCGGAGTTCGAGCCGCCGTGGATCGGACGGCCTTACGTGACCGTCCTTACCCTCAATCGGCTGGCAGAGCGCGAAATTGCCGCCATGATTGACGGCGTCGCCGGCAACAAACCGCTTTCGGCGAAGATTACGCGGGAAATCATCGAACGCACTGACGGCATTCCGCTGTTCGCGGAGGAGATGACGAAGGCGGTACTGGAGGCGGGAAGCGAAAGCGCGGCGGAGCAAACGGCTGCGGCGGTTCCGTCCGCCGCTCTGGCGGTCCCGGCAAGTCTCCACGCCTCGTTGATGGCGCGGCTCGACCGGATCGGTCCCGCAAAGGAAGTAGCGCAAATAGGGGCAGCCATTGGGCGGGAGTTCTCGTATACGCTGTTGGCCACGGTGATCGATGAACCTGAGCCGGAC
>JBAUGC010000038.1:0-5726 GCA_049679485.1 Xanthobacteraceae bacterium | reverse complement strand
CCCCGACGATGCAGATGATCCCGACCCTCAGGTCGCGCGTCTGCGGTACCGCCAGCGCCAGGTACTCCGCTTGCGAAGCTCGCGCCAGCCGTACGGCCAGCATCAAAATGGCGATGGTAATCGGATTGGCGATCAGGATGAACAGCGCAACCGCGATGCCGTCGAACGGCACGTCGAGGAGCGTGTTTAGCTCGCCGATCCGCCACCACACCAGGACCGCGAGCGCAGCAAATTGGCCGACGAAAAAGGCAAGAAGCGCCCAGCCGAACGTCGCCCAATACCCCCAAATCCTCATGGACTGGCGCCTGTCCTCAGGGCAGGAGGATCAACGAGCCAGTGGTGGCGCGGCCTTCGAGATCGCGGTGCGCCTTGGCGGCGTCGCGCAGCGCGTATTTGTGGTTGATCGGAATTTTCACCGCGCCGCTGCCGACGACTGCGAACAGTTCGGCGGCTATTGCGAGCAGATCTTCGCGCTTGGCAGCATAAGTATTGAGCGTCGGTCGCGTCGCAAACAGCGAGCCCTTGAATTGCAGGAGATTGATGTCAAACGCCCCAATCGGTCCCGACGCACTGCCGAAACTCACGAACATCCCAAGCGGGCGTATGCAGTCGAGCGACGCCGGAAAGGTCTCCTTGCCGATGCCGTCGTAAACCACGTCACACAACTTGCCGCCGGTGATCTCTTTCACACGGGCGACGAAATTCTCCTCGCGGTAAAGGATGGTGTGATGGCAGCCATTGGCGCGGGCTAGTTCGGCTTTTTCTTTCGATCCTACGGTGCCAATGACGTTAGCGCCGAGGTGGTTGGCCCATTGGCAGAGGATAAGGCCGACGCCGCCGGCCGCAGCGTGCATCAACACGTTCATGCCCTTCTCAACCTTGAAGGTGCGGCGCACGAGGTATTCCACCGTCATGCCTTTGAGCATCATGCCGGCGGCCTGCTCGTAGCTGATGTTGGCCGGCAGCTTCACCGCGCGATCGGCCGGAACGTTGCGTTCCGCCGTGTAGCAACCCGGCCCTTGCACGTAGGCAACGCGATCGCCGCGCTTGAATTCCGAAATACCGGGACCGACCTCGACGATCTCGCCGGCGGCTTCATTGCCCGCGACAAATGGCAAGCCACCCGGGGCCGGATAGAGGCCTGATCGAAAGTAAGTGTCGACGAAGTTCACGCCAATCGCGTGCTGCTTCACCCGGATTTGCCCCTGGGCGGGAGGCGGAACGTCAATGTCTTCGTAGGTCAGAACCTCGGGACCGCCGACTTTATGCACGCGCACCGCCGCAACCATTTGCCTCTCCTATCACGCTCTTTTGCGAGCGCGCGATCATAGGTAGTCGCAAAGGCGGCGCAAGGGATCAATCGGCGCTGCGCAGAAGCCCGACAATCACGAAATAGAGCGCAATCGCTGCGAGAGCCGCTGCGACCCAGGCGGGCGGCTCGAGGTTTTGTACCAATGCGACAACCGCGAGCAAGGCCCACAGCACCAAGGCCGCCATATTGAGTGCACGCCATCGCGGCACGCGCACCGGATGGACAAAATAGATTGGGGCAAATGTCGTCGCCGCCAATACGACGATGACGACGGCGCTCAGCCACGGTGCGGGCTTGAGCACAAACAGATAGAACGCCACGATGTTCCACAGCGCCGGAAAACCGCGGAAATAGCTGTCGCTGGTCTTCATCCGCCGGTCGGCGAAATAGAGCGCGCCGGTCACCGTAACGATGAGGCCGAGCACAAGCGCCATGGATGGCGGCAGCAGGCCGCTCGCGACCATGGCGTACGCCGGTACGAACACGTAGGTGGTGAAATCGACCACGAAATCGAGAAGCTCGCCCGACCACCGCGGCAGTACTTCGGCAACATGCAGCCGCCGCGCAAAAGTGCCGTCAATACCGTCAATGATCAGCGCCACGCCGAGCCATACGAACATCTGCGTCCAGGTGGCGCCGACCGCAGCAATCAATCCGAGCAGCGCGCAGGCAGCACCACACGCGGTGAAGACGTGGACGGAAAAGGCCCCGGCCTCGCGAAGTCTGGCACCGGCCCCCGGTGATTTTGGCTCCATGCACCAATCATACGCAATCTCTCCACGATTGCTCATCGTCTGGGTATAAAATCTCAAGGAGCCTGTGAACATGCGAGGCCGCGGAGTTGAGTAGCATCCGGGAAAACATCACGGCTGAAGTAGCGGTCATCGGCGGCGGGCCGGCGGGCCTTGTCAGTGCTATCGCGCTTAAAGCGGCCGGCGTAGACGCTGTCCTCATCGCGCCGTATCCCGACGACGACCACCGCACCACCGCGCTGCTGGCAAGCTCGGTGACGGCGCTGGCGACATTGGGCTGTTGGGAGGCTTGCCGGCCGCACGCTGCCCCTCTCGTGACTTTGCGCATCATCGATGCCACGCGGCGGCTTCTGCGCGCGCCGGAGGTCGCCTTTACGGCGGCTGAGATTGGCCTCGACGCTTTTGGCTTCAATATCGAGAACCGTCATCTCGTCGCGGCGCTGTCGGCGCGCGCAGCGGAACTGAAACTGTCGCGCATCGAACGGACCGCGCGGACCATCATGAGCGATCCGTCGGGCGTCACAATCGAGTTTAACGGTGGCACGGCGCGCGTGCGTCTCGCTATCGGGGCCGATGGGCAGCGCTCGCCCTGCCGGACCGCGGCCGGCATCAGCACCAGCCGCCACGCCTATCCTCAGACCGCACTCACGCTCAATCTCGCGCACGCCCGGCCGCACCTCGACACCGCGACGGAATTCCATACCGAAAGCGGTCCCTTCACACTGGTTCCTCTGCCCGGACAGCGATCGAGCGTCGTCTGTGTGCTCGATCCGGCCCACGCTGCGACGCTTGCCTCAATGCCTGCTGCGGAGCTTTCGGCCGAGATCGAGCGTCGCGCCCATTCGCTGTCGGGCAAAATGAGCGTCGAACCGGGGCACGGCCTGTTTCCGCTCGCGGTCGAGACGGCACAATCATTCGCCCGCTCGCGCATTGCACTGGTCGGCGAGGCGGCGCACGTGGTGCCGCCGATCGGCGCCCAAGGGCTTAATCTCGGACTACGCGATGCGGCAACACTCGCCGAACTCGTCGCCGACGCGCAGCGGCAATATGTCGACATCGGCTCTCGCGGCGTGCTGGCGCGCTACGATGCGGAGCGCCGCGCCGACATAACCAGCCACAGGATCGCGATTGACCTGCTTAACCGAAGTCTGCTGACCGACTTTTTTCCGGTGCACGGCATGCGCGGACTATCGCTGTATCTTGTCGATCGCATCGGGCCGTTGCGCCGGGCCCTCATGCGCGAGGGCGTCAATCCCACTGCCTCACAACCTCGCTTGATGCGCGGCGAGATCTTGTGAGGCCTCGGTATTTTGTAGGCACAAGTGCCACGAAAAACGGCTTGGCGCGGTCGTGCGGTTCATCCTACGGTCAGGCTCGGGGTTGAGGGATCTTGCATGAAACTGCCGCGGAACTTCTTTAAGCCGCTGGCGATCGGGGCGCCCGCTCCGCTGCGCGAACTTCCGCTCAAGCTCGAGCGCATGATTCACTTCGTGCCGCCGCACCTGGAGAAGCTGCGCGCGAAGGTCCCGGAACTCATTCATCAGGTCGATGTAGTGCTGGGCAATCTCGAGGACGCCATCCCGGCCGATGCTAAAGAAGCGGCCCGCGCCGGCTTTATTGCCATGGCCAAAGCGTCCGACTTCGGCACCACTGGACTGTGGACCCGCGTCAACGCGCTCAATTCACCGTGGGTGCTGGACGACGTTTGCGACATCGTCGCCGCCATCGGCCGGAAACTCGACGTCATTATGCTGCCCAAGGTCGAAGGCGCGTGGGACATCCACTATCTCGATCAGTTGCTCGCCCAGCTTGAGGCCAGGCACGCGGTCACGAAGCCGATCCTCATTCATGCCATCCTGGAAACCGCCGAGGGTGTAGACAATGTTGCGGCGATCGCCACGGCCTCGCCGCGCATGCACGGCATCAGCCTCGGCCCGGCCGACCTTGCCGCGTCGCGCGCAATGAAAACCACGCGGGTCGGTGGCGGCCATCCCGACTACAAGGTTCTGGCCGACGCCGCTCCCGGCGCCGCCGCCGATGCACCACGCGCCGCCTACCAGCAGGATCTCTGGCACTATACGACGGCGAAAATGGTTGACGCGTGCGCCGCCGCAGGCGTCAAGCCGTTCTACGGTCCGTTCGGAGATTTCGCCGATGCGGCCGCTTGCGAGGCGCAGTTCCGCAACAGCTTCCTGATGGGGTGTGTCGGCGCATGGACCTTGCACCCGAGCCAGGTCGCGATCGCCAAGCGGGTGTTTTCGCCCGATCCGGCGGAGGTGGCTTTTGCTCAAAAGATCATTGCCGCCATGCCCGACGGCAGCGGCGCGGTTATGATCGACGGCAAAATGCAGGATGACGCCACTTGGAAGCAAGCCAAGGTGCTGGTCGATCTTGCCCGCCTTGTGGCCACCAAGGATCCGGAAATGGCAGCGCGTTACGGACTATGAAAAAAACCATGAATCGCGGCATCAACGAGCATTCAGCGTTTGGTCAGTTGCTTGCCACAATTATATCGTTGCATCGTTGTGACGCACACGCCGCGAAAGAGGTCCAGAGTTGACTGCCGCCATGAACAAGATTCGCAACGCGAAATATCAGATCGGCCAGGTAGTGCGGCACCGTCTGTTTCCGTTCCGCGGCGTCGTCTTCGACATCGATCCGATCTTCAGCAATACCGAAGAATGGTACGAATCGATTCCTACGGAAATTCGCCCGCACAAAGATCAGCCGTTCTACCATCTGTTCGCCGAAAACGAAGAAACCGAATACGTCGCCTACGTTTCCGAACAGAATTTATTGCCCGACAACAGCGGCGAGCCGGTCCGGCATCCGCAGGTCGCGGAGGTTTTCATCCGCGACGACAATGGTGGCTATCGCCCGCGTTCCGCGATGCGCCACTGAATTGCAAACGGCAATATCGCGAAAGTGTAAGTCTGACCAAGCAGCTTATTTTGCTACTGCAACCGTGAAGCCGGCCTCAGCCGCGCCGTTACGGCGTCTTGCCGCCAGACGGCGGCGCCGCAGAGGATGTGGGCGCGCCCTGCTGACTCTCGAGCCTCTTGCGTGCTTCGTCGGCCCGCCGTTGCAGCTCTTCCTGCAACTTCTTCTGTTGTTCCTCGAACACCTTGGGATCGGTCGGCGGCCCGTCATAGGCCTTGGCAAAATCGGCGAGCGGCATCACTACGCTGATCGGCTGCCCGGTCGCATTGATCGCCTGAAGAACTAGCCCCTTACCTTTTTTCAGCTTGTTGATCAAATCTGCATTGACTTCGTAATCGGCCATGCAGCCATTAGTGAAACAGATAACGTATGGTGCGGTCATTGGCTGGTTTTGATCGATAATGGTGCGCGTGCCGTGAATGAGCTGCATGCCAAGCGGCAACGTGATGCGCATAAGCTTCTTTTCCTGCCCCTCCGGCTCGATAATGACGGCTGCAGCCACAGGCTGCCCCGATTCAACCCGCGCATCCTTACCAGTGAAACAAACTTCCTTCGCATTCGGATCCGGGGTCTGCCCGGGCTGACCCTTGAGACAGAACTTCGTCCAGGGCGAGAATACTAACTGCACCTGCTGGCCGGGCGGCATCTGGCCCGCGGGGGCTTGCGCCGGCTGCGGTTCCGCCGCCGCTGGAGGGGCCGCCGGCTTCTTGGCGGGCTTTTGC
>JBAUGC010000037.1:0-8458 GCA_049679485.1 Xanthobacteraceae bacterium | reverse complement strand
TTCATATTCCGGCCTTTCGGTACGTCGTGACCCTTTTGGGTCTCTTCAGCCTGTACTGCTACGTGCAGGAATTGGAGCGGTTGGGAAGGGCTTTCGTCGGGCGCGAAAAGAAGCCAGGGCCAACTCGCTAGCCGCCCGACGTCGGGTTGTGGCTCTGATCCGATGTGCTGCGACGTCCACCTCCCGGTCGCGACTTGGTCCAAACCGGACTTTAGCAGGCGTTCAGGCCCAACAGGCGGATAGATCACGAAATTGCGCCTTGTCAGTCCCGTATGGCCGATATCGAATGAAATCATCATCCTCCGGAAGCGTCGCACACGGGTGGGTTCAGTCGCGAGCGGCGGCGTCTTCGAAATTCGAATTGACGGCCGGCTCGGGTTCTCGAAGAAGGCGACCGGTCGTTTTCCGACGAGCCAGGACATAGCTGACTGTCTCACCTGAAGGTCAGCGACATGCGCCGCGTGCATCCGCGCCCTAATTCGTCCGCACGCCGGCTTCGCGCAGCAGCGGCAGAACGGCGTCGATAAAATACGGCAATTCGTTCTTGAGATTCACGAACGAGACTGTTGCTCCGGCGAAACCGGCTTCGCATTTGTTGCGCTTTTGTTGCCCGATGTCCGCTGAGCGCTCCGTTGCGTTAACTCAAGCGGGCATCGGCCGGTCGTCGCTGGGGTCGGGTCGTGACCCGGACCGAACCTTCACCCTCTGTGCTCTCAGCGAATCTTCCGTTTGCCGAAAGTCGGCTGGACCTCTGGTATCGGTGGCATCTGCCAGGTACCGACGACCGGCATGCTGGTATCGCGGTTGATGATAACCTCAAGCACGGTCGGGACGTTGGAGCGGATCGCTTCGCGATAAGCGTCGCCGAATTGGTCGGGATGTTCGATGCGGATGCCGCGTCCGCCCATGGCCTCGGTCATCTTGGCGAAATCCGGATTCCATAACTGTCCGGTCCGTTCGTTCACGAAGCTCGTGCCGATTTCGCGACCATCGTGATAGAAGCGCTGCAGGTCGCGGATGGTGCCGATGGCGTAATTATTCTGCAGCACCCAGACGGCGGGCAGATTGTGTTCGACGGCCGTGGCCACGACATGCGGCATCATCATGAACCCGCCGTCGCCGCACAACGTCACGCAAGGCGAATTGGGCCGCGCCAGTCTTGCGCCCAAGACGCCGGCCACACCGAAACCCATGGCTGCAAAGCCGCCCGCGGTCAGGTGGTTGCCGGGAATGCGCGGCTTCCAATATTGCTCCGACCAGACCTGGCAGTTGCCGACATCGTCGACCATCACCGTCTCCGGCGGGGAGATCTTGTTCATCTCCGCCAGCATGCGTCGCGGCTCGATCGGCACTTCATTCGAGCGTTCGAAGGGCTCGCAGTAATTGCGCCAATCCATGCGCCAGGCTTCGATCTCCTTGTGCCACGCGTTGCCATAGGCCAGACGCATCCCCTTGGCCCGCGCGATCCGCGCCGCTTGGGCGAGAAAGGCTTTGGCGTCACCGACCATGCCGATCTCGACTGGATAGTTGCGCCCGATCTCCTCCGGATCGATGTCGACTTGGATAAGACGCGTCGGCGGAATGTTGTAGACATAGCCGGGAAGCCAGGAGCCGGCGTGCAGATCATTAAAGCGCGCGCCGACCGCGAGGATCACGTCGGCGTTACGCGCGGCTTCGGTCGCCGGATATTCGCCCCACACGCCGGCAACGCCGACGTTGAGCCGGTGGTCGAACGGCAGCGCGCCTTTGCCCATGAAGGACGTGTAAACGGGGATCTCGAGTTGCTCGGCAAGTGCCTTCAACTCCTCATAGGCGCGGGCGACCCGCACGCCGCCACCGGCGAGAAGGAGCGGCCGCTGGGCGTTGACCAGGAGATTAAGCGCCTTCTCAACCGTTTCATCGGCAACCGTGGTGCGCCAGTTGAGCGGTTGTCCGTGCACCGCCGGATCCGGCGTCGAGACCGGCGCGGTTCTCATATAAAGATCGTAAGGCATGTCGAAATGCACCGGTCCCGGCCGGCCGGTGCGCATCATCGCGAAGGCATCGGGCAGCGCTTTGACCAGGTCCTCGACCTTGCGGATGCGCCATGACTTTTTGACGATCGGCGTGAACATCGACGACATATCGCCGTGGTAGCGGTAATCGTCCTGCAAGGCGCCAGTATTGAACTGAGTGGTCGGCACCTGTCCGGTAATGACAAAGAAGGCGGAGCCGTCATAGTAGGCATTGGCGACCGCGATCATCATGTTCATCGGTCCGGGACCGGTCGAGGCGTAGATGGCGAGCGGCTCGCCCGTGAGGCGGTAGTAGACGTCCGCCATGAAGCCTGCGGATTGTTCAATGCGCGGCTGGATGTGACGGATGCGGTCGGTGTGTTTGAAGATGCCGTCGAGCAGGCCGATGGCGCCGTGCCCGGCATAGCCGAGAATGTACGGAACTTTCTCCTTGACCAAATACTCGGCGATAATATCGGCGCCGCGAATTTCGTTGGGGGTTGCGGTGTAGGTCGAGCTTGGCGGCTGTGACGGCGCGGGCGCCTGCGTTGTTCCGCGCATATCGCTGAACCGCCCGCCGTAGTTTGAGCCGCGCGCCTGCGACCCATGACGGGATTGATCAGATGACGTAGACCCGTAGCTGTTGTACGAGCCGGACCGCTCTTGCATCGGTCGCCCTCCCTGAAAATGAGTTTTCTTGCCGCCGATTCGTCATCCGTCTGGCGTTTGATGGTAAGAGTAGCACATCTATCGGCGTTTCGCCGCCAAAAAAGGCTGGTGCCAACGTCCGGACGGATCACGAAATTGCATCTTGTCAGTCCCGGATACTTGGTATCGAATGGAATCATAATCCTCCGGAAGCGGCGCGCACGGGTGGGTTCAGTCGTGAGGACAACTTCATGAAAATCGAGATCGAATACTGCGGTCGATGAGGCTATGAACCGCGCGCCCGTGAGGCGCGGGAACTGATCCTTAAGCTGCGACCCTCGGCACAAATAAGCCTTCAGCGGTCAAGTGGCGGCGTCTTCGAAATTCGAATTGATGGCGAACTCATGTTTTCAAAGAAAGCGACCGGTCGTTTTCCCACGAGCCAGGACATAGCGGACTGTTTCACCTGAAAGTCTCACCTGAAAGTCAGCGACACGCGCCGCGTGCGTCGGTACCCTAATTCGTCCGCACGCCGGCTTCGCGCAGCAGCGGCAGAACCGCGTCGATGAAATACGGCAATTCGTTCTTGAAATTCACGAACGAGACTGTTGCCCCGGCGAAGCCGGCTTCGCTGATCTTCACCAGTTCGCCGGCGATGTGCGCGGGCGTGCCGACCAGCGGATAAGTGCCGGCGCCGGCGGCGAACCGCTTGCGGTGCAGGCGGTAGGCCTCCTCCTCGTGCGAGCCGGAGAATTTTTGCTTTTGCCCGGTATAGAAGTCGACGCTTGCGGTATCGGCCATCGTCACCGCGTAATACTCATAATAGTCTTCCGCGTCGGTCTGCGTCGGCCGGCACACCACGTGGCAGGTCGTGTAGACGCCGATGTTGCGGCCTTCGGCCTCCGCCCGCTGGTTCATCTCCGCAACGTGCGCGCGGCCCTTTTCGATATCGACAAATGTCGTCAGCAAAAAATCCGCGGCCTTGGCGGCGAAGTCACGCCCCGGGGGCGAGAACGCGGCATTAAGTGTAATCGGCCGCGGCGACTGCAATGGGCGCGGCTTACCGGAGACATTTTTAAGCTGGTAGTATTTGCCGTCGTAGTCGAAAGGTTCGGTCGCGGTGTAGATGCGATTGATAATGTCGAACCATTCCAGGCCCTGTTCGTAGCGATCCTCGATCAGTTTCAAGCCGAACAGCGCAAACTCTTCCGGATTCCAGCCGCAGACGATGTTGAGGCCGGCGCGGCCATTGGAGACGTGGTCCAGCGTGGCCAGCGCCTTCGCGGCGTAGACCGGATGCAGCATCGGCACGTGGACGGTCGCCAGCACGCCGGTCTGCCGGGTGACCCCGGCAAGGCCCGTGGCGTGCGTGAGGGTCTCGAACGACCATTCGCGGCTGTTCATCTCGCCGCCAAAACCCTTCCAGCGGGCAATCGGCAACAGAAACTCGAAGCCGGCCCGGTCGGCAAGCTGGGCGACCTCTACCGTCTCGCTCCAAAGCGCCGGCCAGCGCTCGGGCACGCGCGTGAGCGTCAGGCCCCCGTCGGAATTCATCGAGAAGACGCCGAGCTTGAGCCGGTTTGGGCCGTGCATCGGATGAGGAGGAACTGCGGCCATGACGATAAATCCGATGCTAACCACTTGGGGGAGTAAGGCGGACGCTGAAAGGTTAAGCGGCCCCGCTCGCTTGGGGTCAAGAGCGCCAGCCGCATACCCGTAAGCCATTGGCGACAAGGCCGATTCGGCGAAATCGGGCGGCTTAACGATACGCCGCGAGAAGGCTCAGGCGTTATGCATAACCCGGGCCTCTGCCGCTTGGGAATCGATTTTCGGCTTTTCGTGCAATGACTTGGACTCATTAACATTTTATGGGCCGGCTCGACCGCCTAGGAAGTGGCCACATTACAAAATGGCCATATTTTGCCACACTGGGCCGTTAGGGTTACTCCGGTCGGGGGCGGGGTGAGCGTTAGTCAGCGTTAACCCTTCCCAAATTAACACCGCGTTAGTGCTGTTCGCCGCGGCTCCGCGGCGTTTGGCGCTAAGTAGCGTGTCAACGTGGGGACGCTGGTGCTCGGTGCAGGGGTGCGCCTAAGCTGCCGTACCGTCGGGACGCGCACCTTTTATTCGTGCGGTCTCGCGGCTCTTCTCCTCCTCATCGGATCGCGCGGGCTGCAAAACGCCATCGCCGAGGGCGACACGCGCACCATCTCGCTGCACCACACCCATACCAACGAAGACATCACCATCACCTTTAAGCGTGAGGGCCGCTACGACGAAGCGGCCCTCGACAAGCTCAACTGGTTCCTGCGCGACTGGCGCCGCGAGCAGCAGATCCGGATGGATCCGCACCTCATCGATCTGGTTTGGGAGGTGCAGCGGGAGACCGGATCGAAGGAGCCGATCTGGGTGGTCTGTGGCTATCGCTCGCCTGAGACCAACGCCATGCTTCGCCGCCGCAGCGATGGCGTGGCAAAATACAGCCAGCACATGCTCGGCCACGCCATGGACTTCTACATTCCGGGCGTACCGTTGGAGCAGCTTCGCGTTATTGGCTTGCGCCTGCAGCGCGGCGGTGTCGGCTTTTATCCCACGTCCGGCTCACCGTTTGTGCATATGGACACCGGCGGCGTGCGGCACTGGCCGCGCATGACGCGCGAACAGCTGGTCCGGGTCTTCCCCGACGGCCGCACCGTCCACATCCCGACCGATGGCCGGCCCCTGGCGGGATACGCACTTGCCCTGGCCGATCTTAGAAAGCGCGGCGACAATCCATCGCAGATGTCGATCGAAGCCGCGCGCAGCGCCGGGGTGCAAATCGCGGACGGGAGCGTTGCCCGCCGCATCATCAGCCCGTTCAAGAAGCTTTTCGGCCTAGGGCGTGACGACGAAGACGATGACGCGGGCGGGAGTGCTCCCGCGGTCATGGCGTCGAGCGAGCCAGCGCCCAGTCCCGAACCGCTGCGCGTACGAGCCAAGGCCGCGGTCGTCGCCGCCATCGATCGCGCCGAGGACAAGGTCTCTGCGCAGAAGGTAAAGCTCATTCAGGTGGCGTCACGCGCCGAAGAGAAGCTCGCCGCCGACAAGACCAAGATCGCCCGGGCGGCTTCGAAGGTGCACGTCATTTCGCGCGCTGAAGCAGCGCCGGCAGTGGTCACGCCGAGCCAAATCATTATCGCCCGTGGATTCTGGCAGGGCCTGCCGGACGGCATGACCGCCGCTCGCCCGGCGGCCTTGAACCCGCTGGCCGGCTTGCCGCGCGGCACCGAACCTGAAATGACCGGCTCTATCGGCTCGTTCGCCGCGGAAAGCGCCCCGCGCCCCGCCGCGCTCGCTTATGCCGAGCCGGCGGCGCAGGAAGCACCTCTAAATGGCGCAACGGCTCCGGCTGCGGTAAACGTGGCAACGCCGCACGTCACAGTGACAAATGCAATCGCCGTGCAAACCGGAAATAACGCGATGACGGTCGCGGTGAAACGCGTGAACGGCCGGCCCGCCTCCGCGATCCTCACCGTGGCCAACAAAATGTCGGCATTGCTTGGCGATAGCGAGCGCCTGAACGATCCCTGGCTGCGGGCCATCGTTCAGTCGCCAAGCGTGACACGATTCCTGAGCGTCACCATGCTCGGCGCACACGACTTCCGCTTTTTGGCGGCACTACTGGTAAGGCCGGCTAATTCAGTGATGATGACGTTCGCCGCCGACCCGCAGCCTGGCCTCGCGCAAGATCATTTCAGCGGCAGTGCGATCGTGTTCCTGTCAACCATCACGTATCCGATGCAGACCGCAGATCTGCGGTGATCAGGCCGTCACTCCAGGGTCAACGACGTAAGCCAACAGCCCGCGCGCGGATTACCGGTACATCACGGACATCGCGCCGTTACTCCAGCATGCCGAGCGCGTGCAGGTAGGTCTCAAGAATCGCCTCCTGCTCCTTGCGCTCGTTGACGTCCAGCTTGCGCAATCGCACGACGGTGCGCATCGCTTTGACGTCAAAGCCGTTGGCCTTGGCTTCGGCATAGACGTCGCGCACGTCGTCGGCGAGCGCTTTCTTTTCCTCTTCAAGGCGCTCGACGCGTTCGACAAATGCCTTGAGGTGATCCTTGGCGAAACGGTGTGCGGTTTGCTCGTCGGTGGCTGCGGCGGCGGTGGACATCAGGTACTCCTGCCAAAAAGTGTTGGACCGCAGCTTTCGAAACTGAACGCGCCGCGGTCAAGCCGCGTTCGCGCTCATCCACACATTGCACAGGATATCTCGGCCAAACACTTCGCCTCAGTGCTTTTGGCTTGCTTTTTCGAATGCCGCTTTTTGGCTCGCAGATGCTTCGTTCTGATATTTTGCGCGCCATTGATCGTACGGCATGCCGTAGACCATCTCGCGGCTCTGTTCTTTCGTCATCGGCACGCCTTTTTCGTCCGCGGCATCCTTCATCCAGTTCGAAAGACAGTTGCGGCAAAAACCGGCCAGATTCATCAGATCGATGTTCTGCACGTCGGTGCGTGAGCGCAGGTGCTCGACCAGGCGCCGATAAACGGCAGCTTCGAGTTCCACACGGCTTTTCTCGTCGGTAGCCATCTTCTCCTCCGCGGATTAGTTATGACACAGATGGAGGTCGCACCGGCCGCTTTCCATACTTGTTCCCGGGGTAGTGATGGATAGGACGAACGCGGCCGCGCGCGAACTGCTCGAATCGATGTTTCAAAAGGCGGTCAACGCCGCCCACCCGAAGAGTGCGCTGCCGCCGCACCTGCCCGAGCCACCGTCACGCGGGCGTCTTGTCATCCTCGCTGCTGGCAAGGCGGCCGGGTCGATGACCCAAATCGCGGAACAGCGATATGCCGAACTGCCTCAGAACCGAATCGCCGGGCTTGGCATAACCCGCCACGGTTACGGACGACCGACGACGCGCATCCCGGTCATCGAGGCTGGTCATCCGGTCCCGGACAAGATCGGCGTCTCGGGTACCAAACGCGTGCTGGCACTGGCCGACGCCGTGGATGCCAACGATCTTGTGCTCGTCTTGCTGTCCGGCGGCGCATCGGCAAACTGGATCGCCCCCGCTCCCGGCCTCGCGCTTGAGGAGAAGCAGGCGGTCACACGCGCGCTCCTCAAGAGCGGCGCCAATATCGGGGAGATGAACGCGGTACGAAAACATCTTTCCCGTATTAAGGGCGGCCGCCTCACCAAACGCGCTCATCCAGCCAAAGTCGTGACACTGGCGATTTCTGACGTACCGGGCGACGATCCGGCGGTGATCGGCTCCGGACCGACTGTGCCCGACCCGACCACGCTTGCGGACGCGAGGGAAATCGTCAGCCGCTACCGCCTGAAGCTGCCTGACGCCATCACGCGGGCGCTCCATGATCCCGGCAACGAAACACCCAAACCGGGCGACCACATCTTCAGCGGATCTGACTACCGGATCGTGGCACGACCAGCTGACGCATTACGCGCCGCCGCCGAATGCGCCGGCGCCGCCGGCTACGAATGTATCATGCTCGGCGATCGCTTGCAGGGCGAGGCGCGAGACGTTGCCGCCGAACACGCCCGGCTCGCGCTGGAGGCTCGCGCGCAAAATCGCCGCGCCGCCATCCTGTCCGGCGGCGAGCTTACGGTAACGCTGCGTGGCAACGGCCGCGGCGGCCCTAACCAGGAATATGCGCTGGCTCTCGCCATACACCTTGACGGCGCCCCCGGCATCGCCGCGCTCGCCGCCGACACCGACGGCACGGACGGCGGCGGCGGCCGTTCTGTCGACCCGGCCGGCGCCTTCGTTGATCCGACCACGCGTGAGCGGGCACGGCGGGCTGGCCTC
>JBAUGC010000036.1:0-5551 GCA_049679485.1 Xanthobacteraceae bacterium | reverse complement strand
CGCCGGAAGAACGCAAATAGCTTGCCGAGGGGGAAATCGCGACCTGTTTCGGTGTTAAATGCCTGCCGGATGGCGGCAAGCGTGCTGTTACCGTCGGCAGCCTGGCACACGAAGAATTCGTCGGCCGTGAAGACGTGTCGCCCGCCAGATCTGGCGTCAATAACTGATACGTTGGAGTCGGCGGAGTCGGCTTCCCTGGGACGCACAATCTCCAGGTCGGAACGAAATCGGTATCGCGAACCTGACGCTGCGTCCGGCGTTTGTTTTGACCCGTCGTTATGGGCCGTCAAGGAGCCGGTATCTGAAGACGCCATGAAGGGCTGAAAACCTCCGAATCACAAGCCATCGTAGGTGCAAACCTGAGCCGACGAAATACGAAGGGTCGCCAATCTCTCGGCCGAGAAAAACCTATCAAAATCGGGCACTTCCGTCGAGGTTCCGGGCGGCCCGCCGTCGGCGCCATAACAATACATCATTCGACCAAGGTGCGGCTAAATTTCGGCGACTCTAGCCCCGGCGATGGCCTGTGTGGGTAACTTTGCCGCTACCTCACACTGCTGCTACTCCCTATGCAGCGTATTGTATTAAATAGCTCATTGGCGGACGAAATAGGGCCATCCGTTCCTGTAAAAGGGCATCCATGCAGCAGTTGGCTATCAACGGCCTTAAGCGCTCCTACGCGCTCCACGCTCCCGCTCGTCGAACGAAGATTTTTTTGCCGCTCGTTCTGCTGTTCCACGGTCGTGGAACCAATGGGAGAGTTATTTTGAGCCGGACCGGCTTCGCTGCAAAGGCTGACGCCAAGCAGTTTATAGTTGCTGCCCCGGATGGCGTGAACGGACGCTGGAACGATGGTAGAGGTACCGTCAATCCAGGCATCGACGACGTCGGTTTTGTAAAACAGCTTGTAGCAAGCCTAAAATCTCAACTCCCCGTCGACGCTACAAGAATCTATGCAGCGGGAATCTCCAACGGCGGATTATTTACGCAGCGCTTAGCCTGTGAGTTCTCCGACGTCTTAGCTGCCGTTGCGACGGTTGCGGGTCCTCTCCCGACCAATCTTGCGCAGAGCCGTCCAGACCCCATGTCGGTTGTCGGCATACAAGGAGATGCCGATCCACGAGTGCCAATTGACGGTACACGAGCAGAGCGCGGAGGAGGCCAGCTCGAGTCTGCCGTCAACACTATGAAGTTCTGGGCATCGATTAACGCGTGCGATCCAAATCCCACCGTCACGCACCTGGAGCCGACGGTGAATGACGGTACGCGAGTTGACAAGTATACCTATAGCGGCGGCTCAGCTGATCTTGTCTATTATATTGTGCGTGGCATGGGCCACGCCTGGCCGCCCAATCCTGGTGGAGAAAATGGCCGTGAAAGCGGCCTGACTTCCCGGAATATCGACGCGACCGATGTCATTTGGAATTTCCTTCATCAACATTCCCGCCTTCCAACCGAAGTCAAAGTCGTTGCCGCCGGCCCCGCACGGCCTTTCGCAGAACTCGGGAAGCACAGGCGCAGGGCGAAGGGCCGTCAAAATCGGTTAATAGAACGGGAGCCGCGGTAGACTCGGTCGGTCACCAGAAGTGACGATGTGACCTCACCGTGGGTGCGTTAAAGTGCCGGACGCCGCACTGCGGTCCCTTGAGCAATGAAGTTGCCTTGCGGCACAGACACTACGGTAATAGCGTTTCGGCTCGTTGAGGCGCTCCAGACGGCGCGAAAGGTTCCCGTAGATCTGTCACGATTGACGGTAGGGCGCCCAAACCTTACGACGCGTTGAGTGGTCGAGAACATGTTTTAGACCACATGTTAGGCAATCTCGTGTGAGGCTAGGTAGACGCCGCGGTGGATGAGGACGAGGCAACTTTTGAATTAAATGCGCGCCGCCGCTCTGGCGGCAACGCAAACGCGCGTGCGTTCGACGGCCCGGGACCAATTGCGCGCGCGATATCTTTCTCCGACCATCAATCTTGGCCGGCCAGAATCAGCTTTTTTGATCCTAACCGTCTCCTCGCCGTCATCGTGGTCCTTTTCTGGCCTTTAAAATACTTTCCCATCATTCTCGTTCCGGGCGGCATTCTTGCCGGACTTACGACGTTTAAACACTGGAATGACATCACGCCCGATCTGCGCCGTTTATTGTTTGGCGATTTCGCGTTTGCCGTGCACTTGGTTTTCGGCCTCCTTATCGTCAATCTCGGCGCGCGATTATCGATGGGTGCAGTGATACGGGCTTCGGGCGGCGCTGTTCGCGATTTTGGGTTAACGTTCTTCTTAGGTTTTATTCCACGTTTCTACATCGATCGCAGCGCGATACCGCTGCTAAATCGAGGCGGTCAGCTTTGGGCCTTTGGTGCGCCGCTCATCGTTCGCCTAAGCTATATCGTTGTCGGCGTCATCATCTGGGCCACGTATCGATCGAGCGGCAACTGGCTGGCAACCTTTTCGTTGCTCGTCTCGCAGGTAGGACTTTGGGCGTTTCTGATCGCGGCAACGCCTTTGCTACCGGGCGACGGCTATAACTGGCTTGCAACCTACCTTCGTCAACCGATGCTGCGCCGAAAGGCGCTGAAGGCGCTGAAGGCCAAGTTGCAAAGACAACAGCTTCCTCCCCAAGTTCGCCACGACGAAGTGCCGATGCTGATTTTCTTCGCGCTCTGCAGCATTGTCGCGATGCTGACCGTTGTATTGGCTTTGCTCATTCTCTGGGGGACAGTGCTTATCAGAAACCTTCAGGGTTTGGGGGGCGTCGTTTTCGTCGCGCTCGTCGCAAGCTTCGTGATGTGGGTCTTCAGTTTAAAATCCAGGCGAGCGCGACGCCGACAACAGAAACGAGAGGTCCGCTTGCTGGCGGCCATGATGGTTGGTCAGGCGCAAGAGACCGACTCAAAATCCGCGAAGCAGTGCATGGCTTCCCGATCCGGTTGGTGGAGACGACGGCTCACGGTTGGGGCCACTGTTACCGTGGTGCTGGTGCTTGTTAGTTTTCTGCCTTACTCCTACGATCCCGCCGGGCCGTTCAAAATTCTGCCAACGCGGCGGAGCGAGGCGGTCGCACAAACCGACGGTCAGGTCGCGGATGTCGCGGTTCGCGAGGGTGATTGGGTGATTGCGGGGCAAGTGCTCGCGCATTTGTCTTCATCAGACCAGCAACGCAACGTTGACCTAGCGCGTCAGGAACTGAAGGGCGCGGAGACGAGCCTAGCCCAGCTTGGAGGAGAACAATCGGGCCAGTCAAAGGTCGAGCCGCCTTCGTCAGACATGCAGCGCGGGTTTGCCCAAAGCGAAGTAGAACGCCTCCGCAATCAGCTTAATTCCGATGAGGCGGGCTTGGAACGAACGACTGTTCGAGCGCCGGCAGCGGGGTTCGTGACAACGCCCAACGCACAGCTTCTGACCGGCGTTTGGTTGGGAGCCGGTGACAAATTCCTCCAGATCGATGACACGAACGTGGTCGAGGCAGAGATCGACATTCCGCAAGGTGACATCGGGTTCATCAAGCCGGGAGCGAAAGTCTGGCTGCGGCCGTGGTCGGCAGACGGCCAGGAGATTGTCGGGAGCGTTACCCAAATAGCTCCTTTTGCTTCAGTTGCGGATGATGACGAGGCCGGAAAAAGACGGCCGCCGCTCAGGAGGGCTGAGGCGTCCTTGGGTTTGGCTACGCCGGTACGCCCCTCTCATCGCGCGGCCGTCAACAAAATCGATGGTGCTGGTAATGATGGTGGCGGCAGTAGCGGCGTTGTCGTCCGAGTTAAAGCGTCGGTACCAAACGTAGGGACCCGGCTGCGGAGCGACATGACAGGGTATGCCAAAATAAGTGGGCCAGAGATGACGGTGGTCCATGCCTATCTGCGAATGTGCTCCCGGTTTCTGACAGTTGAACTGTGGTCTTGGGTACCCTGATAATCCCGAGCCATATTAAAACCGTCGAGCCCGATTTCAAAAGAACGATATTCGGCGTATTGTTGATATGCGCTTTGATTTGAACGTGAGCGTTCCATATGACTGCTGCTAAGTTAGATCTCATACAACCCGGCCGCGTTGGGAGCATTCTGTAATGGCAGGAGCCGTTCGACAATCCGGAGCGGGAGGTAACCCGCTGTTTCGCAAACAATTGCTTGCTGGGTTCCAGCATCTCAAGGCGGGCGACTTGGAAGGTGCGCGTACGGTGTTCTCGAAGATCATCGAGGCCAAACCAGAGGTCGCAGTGGCATATCTCGGACTTGGCCGGATTTATTTCTACGAGAACGACCTGGAGACCGCGTTACAATGCTTTCAGAAGGCGCTCGCGCTCAACCCGAAATCGTCGCAAGCGAAGGTCCTGATAGCGCGCGTCCGCGAAGAGCTCGGCGATGTCGACGCAGCTATGCAGGATTACGCGGAGGCAATCGACATTGATCCTTCGCGCGGCATGGCGCAAAGGCGGCTCAGCCGCCTGTTCGCGCAGAACGACGATTATGACGAGGCGATGGCGCGCCTACGCGAAGCCCTTCGCCACAACCCGCAACAAGTCGCGACGCGATTGATGCTCGCAAACTTGCTCGAAAAATCAGGCGATATGGCCGCGGCCAAGACCGAATTGCAAAGGGTCCTGGAGGTGCAGCCTGACAACGCATCCGCTGTTTATCGGCTTGGGCGGTCGCACGTGCGTGAAGGCGATTTGACGACCGCCGGCCAATTTTTCGAGCACGCCATGCGACTTGCACCGGATAACGCGGCTCCGCGGCTCGCACTGGGTGCTGCTCTCGTTGAACTGGGCGAAACCGAACAAGCGTTGCTGGTTCTGAGGGAGGCGCAGAAATTGTCGTCAGCTCCGCCCTCGGTATCGATGATGATAGCCGAGTGCCAGGTCAAGATGGGGCAGCCGGAGGAGGCATTGCAGTCAATGCGCCAGGCATTGAAGCAAAGTCGACGGCCCAGCGTGGTGCATCAGAGTCTCGGCGATTTACTGACGAAGCTCGGCAAATACGCGGAAGCTCTCGAGGAGTATCGGGCGGCCATTCTGGGCCGGCCTGAGCTTGGCGCAGAGCAGCCCGAATTGATGTCGCTGATTGAGAAAGTCCAAATGCCCGGCGGAGATCCCGAACGGCTGGCCAAGCAGATTCAGGGGATGCTGGCCTCGATCTCAGCCGCACGCGAGAAGGAAGACCAATCGCTGACGCTTGACGGCGATGTCGGTGCTCCTGCCGCCCATAACAAGTCCGTTGCCAAGCGATTCGGTCGGCGCCGGCGCGGCCGCCGCGCACGATAACGTGCCCGCGCTCTGCAGCTCTGCAGCTTTGCGGTTTCGGATAGGCACGCGTGGCTGACGAATCGCCCGTGAATGAGCGTTTCGCAGCGAGGAGGCGACTGCAATGACCAACGATAACGAAGAGCGTCGCCGTGAAAGGCTTCGCGCGCTCAAGCAGCTGCGTGGACAAGTGCGAAGCCAACAGAAACCGGAACCCACCGTCCCGCCGGAAGATATCGATCCGCGTCGGGCAAAATTGCGTGAAATGCAACGGCGTCGTCAGGCCGAGGGTGGGGAGGCGCCGCGGCAGGGCAACCG
>JBAUGC010000035.1:0-2149 GCA_049679485.1 Xanthobacteraceae bacterium | reverse complement strand
TTCATCCACGTCATCGATTCAATGTTCAATCAGCATGCAAAATGGCTCAAGGTCAGCAGGAAGATCCCCTGGCGCAAGCCGATCGCGTCGCTGAACTACCTGCTGACGTCGCATGTCTGGCGGCAGGATCATAACGGTTTCTCCCACCAAGATACGGGCTTCATCGATCATGTGGCAAACAAAAAAGACGATATCGTGCGCATCTATTTGCCACCCGACGCAAACTGCCTGCTATCGGTGGCGGACCACTGTTTACGCAGCCGCAACTACATCAACTTGATCATCGCCGGCAAACAGCCGGAGTGGCAGTGGCTCGACATTGATTCAGCCGTTCGCCACTGCACTGCCGGTGCCGGTATCTGGCGATGGGCCAGCAACGATGCCGGCGATCCCGACGTGGTCATGGCCTGTGCCGGCGACGTGCCGACCCTTGAGACGCTCGCTGCCGTGACGCTTTTGCGTGCATACGTTCCTGACATCCGCATCCGTGTCGTTAACGTGGTGGATTTGATGGTGCTGCAGCCGCAGACCGAGCACCCGCACGGCCTGGAGGATCAGGATTTCGACGAGCTGTTCACGACAGACAAGCCGGTCATCTTCGCCTTCCATGGCTACCCTGCCATGATCCACAAACTGACCTATCGGCGGCGCAATCACGACAATATTCATGTGCGCGGCTATAAGGAGGAGGGCACTACTACGACGCCCTTCGATATGGTCGTGCTCAACAATCTCGACCGCTATCAACTCGCGCTGGACGCCATCCGGCGAATTCCCCGCCTCAGCGATCAAGTGGAGAAGGCGACGGCGCGCTTCTGGACCACCATGGAGCGTCACAAGCTCTATATCAGCGAGCATGGCGCCGACATGCCCGAGGTCTGCGACTGGCGCTGGACCTCGTGAGCGCGGTGTTTCCACCGACAAGTGCATGACGGACGCTGAGCCGCGGTGGAATGTACTGGCGCTCAACAGCGGTTCTTCCTCGCTCAAATTCGGCCTGTATTTGCGTTGGATCGCACGCTCTCACCGTTGCCGAGATGGGCGATCACGCGCTTCGACATCATTTTCTCCGATACCGCCGGTGACTACGAGCAGATCGGCCCCACCGAGCGCCGCGGTCGTCGCGGCAATCTGCTTGCGTACGCGAGAGCGGCGATCTGTAATGGCTTGTCCTGGCTCGGCGTCAGCATTGATCCAGCGCGGAATCCCTCTGGGAAAAATCCTATCAGCGATTCGGCATCCCGTTGTGCGGTAAAGTCCTACCCTCGAAGACGAGCAGATCGGCCGCCTTACTGGGACACTGCTCCGCTGGCAGGGCCCCTCCAGATAGTCTCGCAGCCATCCATAGCATCCTCGTCGGAAGTCGAGGCTTGCCGCCGGTGATGAAATATACATAAACGACTTGCTACAATATTCCCGTTACAGAAGCTCACGGACCGCGTCCACTCAAAATCTCACTTCGCGAGCTCCTTGCGGATCGAAAGCAATTCGCGCCGGCGCTTTGCGGTCGTCTTCGGGTAACCCATTTTGAGACCTTCGAGCGTATCGAGAACAATTCGTGACACGATTAACCGAGCATTCTCTTTGTCGTCGGCGGGAACGACATACCAGGGGGCGTGATCGGTGCTTGTCGCGCTGAGGCATTCCTCGTAGGCCTTCATGTACAGCTTCCAGAATTTTCTCTCCTGGATGTCTGCCAGGCTGAATTTCCAATTCTTGTCTGGCTCGTCGATGCGCGCCAGAAACCGCTTTCGCTGTTCCTCCTTCGAAAGGTGGAGGAAGAACTTGATGATGCGTGTTCCGTTGCTGTGGAGGTGTTTCTCTAAATCCACAATCGAACGATACCGGTCGTGCCAGAGCTTCTCGTCGTGATGCGGGGTCTCGGGGATTGCTTCGCTGCGGAGAATCTCAGGATGCACGCGAACGATAAGCACTTCCTCGTAATAGGATCGGTTGAAGATGCCGATCCGCCCGCGTTCCGGCAGATCGCGCGTGGTACGCCACAGAAAATCATGTTCCAATTCTGTGGCGCTGGGATGTTTGTAGCTGAACACCTGACAACCCTGCGGGTTGACGCCGGACATCACATGCTGGATGGCGCCGTCTTTTCCCGCCGCATCCATCGCCTGAAAGATCAGCAGGATGGCAT
>JBAUGC010000034.1:0-7872 GCA_049679485.1 Xanthobacteraceae bacterium | reverse complement strand
CTACACTGAGTCATCGGCTTCGTAGCGTGCGGGGCGGGGCGGGGCGGGGCGGGGGCACACCAGAATGGCGCTAAGCGGGTGGCGTTTTGCCGTTGCGGTGCTTCTTGTGTCGATTCCCGGGTTTGCCGCTGCAGCTGATCTGCCGCTGCCAGCGCCGGCATCGGCTCCCTCAGCATACGCAACGCCGGTACCCGACTGGCTCATCACCATAGGTGGTGAAGGCCGGGCCATTCCGGCTTGGCCTGGCGCTCCAACGAACAAGTTTCAATTTATCGGCGTCCCGCTTTTCACCCTGCAAAAGCCCGGTGATCCGCCTTTCTTCTTTGGAGCACGCGACGGTTTCGGTGTGCCGATTTTCAATTTTGGCACGTTGCAGATCGGCCCTGTCGGCAAATTGGATTGGCCGCGCTATTCCTCATCCTATACTCAGCTCAATGGTCTGGGCGACGTGGGTTGGGCGCTGCAGCTCGGCGGCTATGCCCAATACTGGCCGGTACCATGGCTGCGCTTTCGCGGCGAAATTCGCCAGGGGATTGGCGCCGAAACCGGCGTCATCGGCGACCTGTTTGCAGATGTGGTCGTGCCGGTCGGGCAATTCCGGCTCTCGGCCGGACCGCGTATGACGGTGCAGTCAAGCGCTGCGGTGTCGCCCTATTTCAGCATCACGCCGACTCAGTCGGCGAGCTCCACCGTTTCGGGTCTCCCAGCGCTGCCGGTCTACAATGCGACCGGTGGGTTTTATTCCTACGGTGCCGGCGGACAGATAGAATATTTCTGGAGCCCGCAATGGTCGACCCACGCGCTCGTGGAATATGAACGGATCTCCGGCTCCGCCGCCGATTCTCCGCTCGTGACCATGCGAGGCTCGCCGAACCAGTTCACCGTTGGGGTTGGCGTGACCTATACTTTCGCCATGCACCCGCTGTTCAACCTGCACTCGCTGTGGTGAGCGGGTTTCGCGGCTCAACGGCTCTCACGCCTCGCCATAAACGCCAGCCGCTCGAACAGGTGCACGTCCTGTTCGTTTTTGAGCAGCGCGCCATGCAGCGGCGGGATCAGCTTTTTCGGATCGCGCTCGCGCAATATTTCAACTGAAATATCCTCGACCATCAGCAGTTTGAGCCAGTCTAGCAATTCGGAAGTCGAAGGCTTCTTCTTCATGCCCGGCACGTCGCGGATCTCGTAAAACAGCCGCAGTGCCTCCGCCACCAGCCGATGCTTGATGCCGGGAAAATGCACCTCGATGATCGCGCGCATTGTGTCCGCATCGGGGAAACGAATGTAGTGAAAGAAACATCGGCGCAAAAATGCGTCCGGCAATTCCTTCTCGTTGTTTGAAGTGATGACGACAATCGGTCGCCGCCGGGCATGGATGGTTTCTCCGGTCTCGTAGACGAAGAACTCCATGCGATCGAGTTCCTGCAGCAGGTCGTTCGGGAACTCGATGTCGGCCTTGTCGATCTCATCGATCAGCAGCACCGGGCGCTCGTCGGCGACAAATGCCTCCCATAGCTTGCCGCGTCTGATATAGTTGCGGATGTCTTTTACGCGCGCGTCGCCGAGCTGGCTGTCGCGCAGCCGCGTCACCGCGTCATATTCGTAGAGACCCTGCTGTGCCTTGGTAGTCGACTTGATGTGCCACTCGATGAGCGGCGCGCCGAGCGCCTTGGCGATCTCGATCGCCAGCACAGTCTTACCGGTGCCAGGCTCGCCTTTGACGAGGAGCGGCCGCTCTAGTGCGATCGCGGCGTTGACCGCGACTTTAAGATCGTCGGTGGCGACGTAGGCATTGGTCCCTTCAAAACGCATGCTTATCCCGCTCGAAAATTTTAGCCGAGCACCACTGTCATGCTCGACGTCGCATTAAGCACGGCGGACTTGTTGCTCACAAGGCGCTGCAACCGAACGCTGGGCAGCGTCGCGCCAAACCAACTGGCCAGCCCGGCAATTTCTGCCCAGAGCTCGGCACAATCCGTACCGGACGAAATTTTACTTCTGGCATAAGACGCTGAAATTACGAGATAAATTCAATGGCACAGGGCTTGCTGCGAGCTGCGCGTGCGTGGTGGATGGCCGGTCACGCCCCATCGCAGTTCGAGTTGAGAATCGAGTGGAGACACAGTCATGGGTATCTTCGACGCATTGACCACCTCTGTGGCTGGTCTGCAGGCGCAATCGTTTGCGCTCCAAAACATTTCAGGCAACGTCGCCAACTCAGAGACCACGGGCTACAAGGAAACGGACACCAGCTTCGAGGATATGGTCTCCTCGGCGTCGCAGAATCAGACGACGGCGAATGGCGTCATCGCCAATTCGGTTGCGACCAACACAGTGGCGGGGACACTACAATCCTCGACGGTCTCGACCAACATGGCTATCAACGGCGACGGCTGGTTCGTCGTGGCCCAGCCGACCGGCGAAGTCGACAACCAGCCGACATTCAGCGGCGTCAGCGACTACACCCGTGCCGGCGACTTCCAGCTCAACTCGAACGGAAATCTGGTGAACGGCGCCGGCTATTACCTCCAAGGTATCCCGATCGATGCGGCGACCGGAAATCCGGTGGGCAGCTCTCCTCAGATCCTGCAGTTCACCAACGATTTTGTGCCGGCGCAGGCCACGACAGCCATTCAGTACCAGGCAAACCTGCCGAGTACGCCGAGTTCGGGCCTGCTCGTTGGAACCGATTTCGAAGCCAATCCGCTCGCCGGAGCCCCAGCCGCGGCCGCCATCACCGGCAGCGGCGCCACTCTGCAGCCGGATGCGGTCGCAACACTTACAGGCAACGTCAATCTCACTACCGCGACCACACTTGCGTCGCTTGGAATAAACGCGAACGACCAGATTACCGTCAACGACGGCACCAATACACCAACGACGTACACGGTGCCGGCAGGTCCCCCGGCGCCGACAGTGAACGATCTGATCACCGCCATCAATGCGGCAAACGCCGGCAATACTCTCAATGTGACCGCCAAGTTGTCCGGTGGTGCCAGTGGTGACCTCGTTCTCACCGGCTCAAACGGTACCGCCTCGGTCACGGTCACGGCGACGGGCACAGACGGCACCGTACTCGGCCTTCCACCCGGATCGAACTCGGCCGAGCCGGTCAATCTGTTGACACAAGGCGCGGTGGCGCAGGGCGATACGATGACGCTAACGGTCGGAAACACCGCGCCACAGATCATCACGTTCGGCACCGGTCCCGGTCAAGTCGCTACATTGGCAGAACTGCAAACCGCGATCGGGGCTATCGGCGGCTTGACCGGAACGGTGAACACCGCCAACGGCGACATTACATTAACCTCCAACAACAATATCTCTCTCGACAGCACCCCGACCGCGCTGTTGTCGGAATTCGGCATCCAGAATGACGCCGCCTACCCGGCCAATGACACGGTGATTGCCAATGACGAAACGACTTTCACCAATCAGTCGGTCGATGGCGGTTCGATCACCGCCTATGATTCCGAAGGTAATCCGGTAAACGTTCAATTCCGTTGGGCAGAAAGCAGCGCCGGCTCGTGGCAGCTGTTCTATCAAAGCGACTCGAATGCCACCGGTACCGAAGCGGCATGGCAGAACGTCGGCACCGTGTTCAACTTCAATTCGAGCGGTGAATTGAGTCCACCGCTGTCGAGCGTGACGCTGCAAAACCTCACCGTGAACGGCGGCAACCTTGGCAACATCCAGCTCAATTTCGGCACCAACGGGCTCACTCAATTCGCCAATTCGAGCGGCACGCCGCAGGTGAGCCAATTGCAGCAGAACGGGTTCGCTGCCGGCCAGCTTGAATCGATTGCGGTCGACGGCCAGAACCAAATCACCGGCACATTCTCGAATGGACAAACCATTCCCTTGGCGCAAATCACGCTGGCAACGTTCAACGGGCCGGACGCTTTGCAGCCGCTGGACGGCGAAGCCTACGCGGCAACCGCCGATTCGGGTGCGGCGATCCTCGACGCCACCGGCACGGTGGAAGGCAGCGAACTCGAAGCTTCGAATGTCGACATCGCGACCCAGTTCAGTCAGCTGATCGTCGCGCAACAGGCCTATTCGGCCAATGCCAAGGTCATGCAGACCGCCGACCAGATGATCCAGAGCTTGCTCCAGGTCATTCAATGACAATGAGCGGCGCCGGGCGTAATCAGTAAGCCGCGAGGACGCTAGAGCAATGGGGCTTTCCCAGGCGTTATCCGCCGCTTTAGCCGGCGTGAACGCGACCCAGCAAAGCATGTCGGTGATCGCCGGCAACGTGGCGAACGCCGACACGCCCGGCTACGTCACCGAAAGCGTCAGTCAAAATGAGGTAGCGACTGTCGGCCAGAACGGAATCAGCGTCGACACGACCGGCATCAACCGCGATCTCAATACCTTGCTGCAAAGTCAATTGTGGACCGAGACCTCCGGCGATTCCTACGCCGACACGACCTCGCAGCTCTACCAGCAGCTTCAGCAGATTTACGGTACGCCGGGGACTTCGACGTCTGTTGACGCCATCTACAACAATTTCACGACCGCGTTGCAATCACTGGCGACGAACCCCAGTTCGACTTCCGACCAATCCGCCGTTGTTAGCGCCGCGCAGGAATTGGCGCAAAATCTCAATTCGATGACCACGAGCATCCAGCAGTTGCGCACCGAGTCGGAGCAGGGGATTGCCAATGGAGTGCAAACGGCGAATACGGCGTTGCAACAGATTGCCCAGATCAACCAGCAGCTCGAAGGTGCTTCCACCTCGAGCGGCTCCTCCGCGACGCTTGAGGATCAGCGCGACCAGGACATTACTCAGCTGAGCCAGCTGATGAATGTCAATGTGATACAGGGTTCCAACAACCAAATCTCCGTCTTCACCGGCACCGGCCAGCAACTCGTGGCCGGCCCGCAAGCCTCGCAACTCCAATTCGACAATACCGGAACACTGAGCGCCACCGCGCTATGGAGCGCAAATCCAAGCCAGGACGGCGCGGGCACGATCACGCTGGTATCGCCTGGTGGCGCTACAACTGACCTGATTGCCACCAAGGCGCTGCAGTCGGGACAACTCGGCGCCTACGTGCAGATGCGCGACACCGTCCTGCCGCAGGCGCAGACCCAGCTCGACGAACTCGCCAACCAGATGTCCCAGGCGTTGTCGAATCAGACGACGAACGGGACCGCAGTCACCTCCGGTTCGCAATCTGGATTTAGCGTCGACGTCGGCTCGGTGTTGCCGGGCAACAGTGTTCAGCTCACCTATACGGACTCCAGCAATGTCCAGCACACCATCACCGTCGTGTCGCTGGGGGCCGGTGGCACGTTGCCGGCACAAGATCAATCGTCAAATCCGGACAACCGGGTTATCGGGATCAACTTTTCCGGCGGCATGGCCTCGGTGGTAACGCAGCTCAATGCCGCGCTCGGGGAGAACCTGCAATTTTCCAATCCGTCCGGCACGGTCTTGCAAGCGCTCAACAACGGCAGCAGCAATGTTGTCAATTCACTATCGGCCACCTCGACCCTGACCTCGCTCACCAGCGGCAGCGCGCAGCTGCCACTGTTCACGGATGGGAATGAAGACCAACCGATCACTGGCGCCATCACGGCGAGCGGCTCGCAGACCACAGGCCTCGCCGGAACCATTGAAGTCAATCCCGCGGTCGTCGCATCGCCGTCGAGTCTCGTCGCCTACGCCGCAAATACTACCAGCGGTGATCCGACCCGGCCGGATTTCTTGGTCAATCAAATGACCAACGCTGGGCTGACCTATTCTCCGACCACGGGCATCGGCACCCAGGACGCGCCGTACACCGGCACGTTGACGAACTATATGAGCCAGGTCGTCAGCCAGCAAAGTCAGGCGGCGAACGCGGCGACCAATTTGCAGCAGGGGCAGGACACCGTCTTGAGCGCGCTGCAGCAGAGCTTTAACGATCAGTCTGGGGTCAATATCGACACGCAAATGTCGAATCTCATTGCGTTACAGAACGCCTACGGCGCCAACGCACGGGTGATGACGACGATCCAAGAGATGATGACGACATTGTTGCAAGTGGTGGGCAGCTGATGAGCATTACCGGACCCGGGTCGATTACCGCGACCAATTTGTTGGCGCAGAACAACATGAGCAATCAGCTCAACACGCTCAGCGAACAGCTCGGTACCGGCGAGGCCGCCACCACCTATTCCGGGCTGCAGACGCAAGCGGGGCTCGCGGTGCAACTGAGCGCGCAGCTCGCGGCCATCAACGGTTACAGCAACACCGCCTCAACCATCGGTACGACGCTCAGCATTGCCCAATCAACGCTCAGCCAAATCGGTGCCGTGGGCACCGACGTCCAGCAGGCGATCAATCTGCAAGGCGGCTTTTCGCTCGACAATACCGGTCAGACGGCGACACAGGAGTCCGCGGCAAGCTATCTCGATCAAATTCTTTCGCTGCTTAATACCCAGATCGGCAGCAATTACCTGTTCTCCGGCAGTGCCACGAATCAACCATCGGTCGCTCCGACCAACGAAATTCTCAACGGCAACGGCACTCAAGACGGTCTGGTCCAGGTGATACAAAACCAGTTGCAGGCCGACGAGGGCGTCAACGACACCGGCCGTTTGTCGACTGCAGTGACCGGATCGCAGCTGACGCTCAGCAGCGATGGCTCGCCGTTCGGCTTTCAGCTCTCAGGCGTAACCTCTAGCCTGACTGGCGGATCGGCAAGCGGCCCAACCGGCTCGCCGCCGACGATCACCGTCAATCTCGGGGCCAACACCGCTGCCGGAGATACGGTCACGTTCGATCTTGCGCTGCCCGATGGTTCAACGCAGGACATCACGCTGACCGCGACAGCGACTTCGCCGCCGGGCGCGAACCAGTTCGCAATCGGCGCCAGCGCGGGCGCCACCTCGACCAATCTGCAAACAGCGCTGAACAGCGCCATCGGCAGCCTCGCGCAGACCGCGCTGCCGGCAGCCTCGGCCATCGCCGCCGCCAATAATTTCTTCTCGGACCCGCCGCAGGTGCCCAACGGCCCGCCCTACGATACGGCCACGGCTTTGATGAACGGCACCACGGCGAATACGGTCCAGTGGTACACCGGCGGCAATAGCGGTACGCCGTTGCAGACGGTGACGGCGCAGGTGGGGCCTTCCCTGACGGTCGCCTACGGTATGCAAGCCGACGAGCCGGCGATCACTTCGCTGCTGGCGAGTGTTGGTGTGTTGGCGGCTACCACCTATTCGGCGGGCAATCCGAACGCTCAAGCAAGCTATCAGGCGCTCTGCGCGCAAGTCACAAAGAACCTCAGCGGCTCGTCGGGCACGCAGTCAATCGACGACATTGAGGCTTCCATCGCCAACGTCCAGACGACCGTGGCAAACGCGACCACCGTGAACACGCAGACCCAGACCACGTTGCAGGACATGCTGCAGGGGTTCGAAGGCGTCAATCAGAATCAGATCGGCGAGGATATATTGACGCTGCAGAACAATCTGTCGGCGTCGATGTCGGTGACGGCACGGCTGGCGCAGCTGAGCCTGGTCAATTATCTCGCGCCCACGACAGGATAAGAAAGCCGCAGCGGCCGCCAGCTAGTGGATGGAATCTAACACTTGGTGCCCTCGTCTGACGGCGGCGATGATCTTGTCTGGATCTGCGGTCCAGTTGATGGTGGCTTGGAGATCGATAACGCATCGAAAGACACCGCGTTTTAGTCGCCGTTTCGCTAGTTTGGCGAAGAAGCCCTCGACGGCGTTGAGCCACGAGCAGGAGGTCGGCGTGAAGTGGAAGGTGAAGCGCGGGTGTCGGTCGAGCCATTGCTGCACTTTCGGATGCTTGTGGGCGGCGTAGTTGTCGAGGATCACGTGCACGATCTTTCTGGTCGGCACCTGGGCCTCGAT
>JBAUGC010000033.1:0-1970 GCA_049679485.1 Xanthobacteraceae bacterium | reverse complement strand
CACATCGACCCAGCCGCCGCCGATGAAAGCGGCTTTCCTCAGCAATCCTTCTTTCCTGAAACCGACTGCCTTGTAAGCGTCGATGGCACGATCGTTGTGCTTGAACACGATCAATTGCACCCGATTGAGATTGAGGTGGTTCCAGCAGAAATCCACTGCGAGACCCAGCGCTTCCCTGCCATATCCTTGGCCGCGATTTTTTTCCTCGCCGATCCGGATGCCGAGCTCGGCCGAACGATGCACGCTGTTAATGCCGTTGATCTGCACGTAGCCGATAATGGCCATCTCGGCCGTCTTTCGGATCGCGAACACCACCTTCGTCGGGTCTTTGCCGAGGCTGTCCCACCATTGCTGGTGAGCCATCATGTCGACGGGCCGATAGGCAAAGTCGAGGCGCGCGGCCGCGACGTCGTTGATCCAGCAATAGAGCGAGCTGAAATCCTCGGGAAAGAGCGGGCCGACAGTGATGCGGCTACCCATCAGCATAGATCACTCCGCCCGGAGCGCTGCCGGCCGAGGGTGCGCCGTGGAGATTGCGTTGTGCGTTTGCGACGGTCACGTCGAGCTCGCTTTAAAGAATGCCGACGATGTCGCCCAATCGTACTGGTAACAAAACATGGTAAAAAAACCGTTTCCGGAGGAGACCCCAATGCCAAAGGTGATCTACGAGAAGGACCGCAGAATCGGGCGCATCACGCTCAACCGTCCGGAAGTCATGAACGCCATCGATGACGACGTGCCGGCGGAGCTTGCCGGCTGCGTCGGGCGGGCGAACGCCGACCCAGGCGTCCACGTCATCGTGCTCTCGGGCGCCGGAGAAGCGTTCTGCGCCGGTTACGACTTGACCTATTACGCGGAAGCGAGCGGCGGCAATAACGTTATCCAGGACATGCCGTGGGATCCGATGAAGGACTATGCCTTCATGATGCGGAACACTGAGATGTTCATGAGCCTGTGGCGCTCGTACCGGCCGGTGATCTGCAAGGTACACGGCTACGCGGTCGCAGGCGGCTCCGACATTGCGCTGTGCGCGGACATGATCGTCATGAGCACGGACGCCCGCATCGGCTATATGCCGACGCGGGTGTGGGGTTGTCCGACCACGGCGATGTGGGTCTATCGGCTTGGTCCCGAGCGCGCCAAGCGGATGTTGTTCACCGGCGACAAGATCACCGGCATCGAAGCCGAGAAACTCGGGCTGGTCCTCAAAGCTGTGCCGCCGGAAGACCTTGACGCCGAAGTCGAGGCGCTGGCCGAACGCATCGCCACGGTGCCGGTCAACCAGCTGATGATGCAGAAGCTTGTGGTCAATCAGGCCATCGAGGCCATGGGATTAAAGAACACGCAGCTCATCGCCACGGTGTTCGACGGCATCACCCGGCACTCGCCCGAAGGCGTGAATTTCAAGCGGCGTGCGGAGACGGTCGGATGGAAGGAAGCCGTGCGCGACCGCGACAACGGTATCTGGGACTGGACCGAGAACCGGCCAATCAATGCGCGAAGCTGATGGAATGCCGGCATGAGCCGGCTGTTTGGGACCGCCGGGCTGATCACGTTACTCTTTGCTGCGCCGTAACGGCGGGCCAGATGCTGCGAATCGCCGGGCCTATGACTCAGTGCACGGAGGACAACAGTCTTTGGCTGTTTTCGTGCACGCATTGGCACAGCGGCAAATAGGCCCGTTCCGCGGCATCGTAGATTCCCAGTCCGTCGGCCAGCGCCTGTTCGGCGGCGGACTGTGCCTCGGCGAAGACAATCGCCTTCTCCGAAATCATCCGGCAGGTCTCGGCGGCGGCCCTCGGGTCACCCGATGCAATAAGGATGAATCGCGCCGACATGACGGCGTGCGCTTCGCAGGTGAAACGGATCACCTCGTAATAGCTGGTCCAAAGATCATACACGACATTCCCCCCGATCGATCTTGCTGCGACTTGACGCGAGATGAGATTCGCGTCGGCGCATGATTAGGC
>JBAUGC010000032.1:0-9251 GCA_049679485.1 Xanthobacteraceae bacterium | reverse complement strand
GTGTATTGCTCGCGCTCAATTTCTTCCGCCCGCGCGTTAAGATGCTGGCTTTGGGAGCCGGGGTGTACGTGGCTGTGTGGATTATCTCGGTAGCTCTGCTCCCCTTCGTGTTTCAGAAATTTGTTGTGCAGCCGAGCGAGCTGGCGCTGGAAACGCCCTACCTGAAAAATTACATCGACTTCACGCGAAAAGCCTTCCAGCTGGATGCAATCCAGGAAACGTCATATCCAGCTCTGGCAGATCTAACGCCGGACGTGATCGCGAGGAACCAAGACACGATCCAGAACATTCGCCTGTGGGACTCGCGTCCGCTGCTTCAGACATATCAACAGACCCAGGCGATACGCCTCTACTACCAGTTCTATAACGTGGATACCGACCGTTATCGCTTGGCAGACGGCTATCATCAGGTCATGCTTTCTGCGCGCGAGCTGTCGCCGGAACTTCCCGTAAAAGCGCAAACGTGGGTCAACCAGTATCTACAATTCACGCACGGCTACGGCGTGGTCATGAATTTCGTCTCGAAGACCGTCGGGGGAGGGTTCCCGCAATACACTCTTGAGAACGTCCCAGCCGAATCTGCTTTCGGCCTGACCGTAACTCAACCCGCCATCTACTACGGACAATCTATGCCCGGATATCGGATTGTTGCCACCGGCATCAAGGAGTTCGACTACCCCAAGGGCAATGACAATGTTTATACGAGTTACACCGGAGTAGGCGGAGTCCTGTTGGACAGTGCCTGGAAGAGGCTATTGTTCGCCTGGACCAAAGCTGACGCCAACATTCTACTGACCTCTTATCTCAAGCCTGAAAGCCGAATCCAGTTTTATCGAGACGTTCACGAGCGCGTTGCGCAAATCGCACCCTTCTTGCGCCTTGACAATGATCCCTACGCCGTCTTGAGCGCGGGTAAGCTGTACTGGATTCAGGACGCTTACACGGTCTCGAATTACTTTCCATATGCAAATCCGGAACGAACAACGTTCGGGCAGAGCTCGAATTCTGCCACGACGGCTCGAGTGCAGGACCCCGACACGGGAGGCACCGAAGGGCGCTCGACTGCCGTCTTTGACGGGCTGAATTACATCCGAAATTCCGTGAAGGTGGTCGTGGATATGTACGACGGAACCGTGCGCTTTTACGTTATGGATCCCAAGGATCCAGTCCTCGCTGCTTATCGACTGGCGTTTCCCAGTGTGTTCAATGAGTTGAGCGAGCTGTCCGCGGATCTCAAGAAGCACCTGCGCTATCCAGAGAATCTCTTCACCATCCAGGCCGACCAATACAGAACTTTCCACATGACGGATCCTCAGGTCTTTTACAACAGGGAAGACCTGTGGACGGCTCCAATGGAAAAGTACGAAGGCCAAGCGCAGCCCATGGAGCCTTATTACGTCCTGACCAAGCTTCCCGGGAGCGACCAACTTGAATACCTCCTCATGACACCCTTCACGCCGCAAAACCGGGACAACATGATCTCCTGGATGGCGGCAAGGTCCGATTTTCCCGACTACGGCAAGATGCTCTTTTACGAGCTTCCAAAGGAAAAACTCGTCTACGGCCCAAACCAGATCGAGGCGATGATCGATCAAAACACCACGATTTCTCAGCAACTGACACTTTGGAACCAACAAGGGTCGCGTGTCATTCGCGGTAAGCAGATCGTCACCCCGATTTAGAACTCGTTCTTGTACGTGGTGCCGTTGTACCTCAAAGCCGAAGGCACGAACTTTCCGCAGCTGAAGCGTGTCATCGCGGTGGCCGGCGACAAAGTCGTCATGGAGCCGACGCTCGATGAGGCGCTCACCGCTCTTTTCGGTACGCAGCAGCCTCAGGCGGCAGCCGCAGCGCGAGTAACCGCCGCTGCCGCGAAAGCAACGACCGGCCGGTTGGACGCTAGCCAGGCGAGAATGCAGTTCGAGGACGTGGAGAAGGCAATGCAGCAGGGCAATTGGGACAAGTTCGGCAAAGCGATGGAGGCGCTAAAGCAATTGTTGGCCAATCCGGCAATGTAGTTTTCGAGCCTCAGTTAAAATGCCGCCGTGCAAATGAGAGTATCTTGCTCGAATTGAACCGTCACATTTGGAACACGTTGATCTAGATCATGATCACGACTGCGCCGCACGTGTGACGATGCGGTTCAGCAAATGGACACGGCGGAGGAGGCAGTCACTGCTGTGCTCGCAGACCGCCATTTAGCTAAAAGTAGCCGTGCCGGGAAGTCTCCCGAAAATAGGACAAGATGACAGTTGGATCAATTTCAAAGCCGGCATCCGCAACAAGCCTGCTCGGCGTCGAGGGGCTCCTTTTTCCGAAGGTTTCCGAGGCGTCGGCAAGTAATGTGGCCATAACCTGGCCAGAGTACGCGGTCGACGCGTTCCAGCGCAGCATTCTCTTCCTTGATCTGTTGCGGCAGCGTGGCAACGAAGAGATCGAGATTACATCCCGGCCGATGGCCACCGTACTGCGCTTCGACTATGAAGTGCTGATGAGCGGCCGGGCGCTGCCGCGGCCGATCAACTACGCGCTCTTGCGCATCGTTCCGCCCGCAGGTGTCGTGACCGATGCGCGCAAGCGGCCGGTCGTGGTGGTGGATCCACGGGCCGGCCAGGGACCAGGCATCGGTGGCTTCAAGGCGGAGAGCGAGATCGGCGATGCTCTGAATGCGGGCCATCCGGTTTACTTCATCGGCTTCGGCGCGATGCCGGCGGCAGGCCAGCAATTCCTGGACGTCGTCGAGGGACAGGTGAAGTTCTTCGAACGGGTGGTCGAACTCCACCCCGATGCGCCGCGTCCGTTTGCCATCGGCAACTGCCAGGCGGGCTATCAGACGCTCATGGTGGCGATGCTGCGGCCCGACCTGTTCGGGCCATGCCTGGTCGCGGGCTCCCCGATGTCGTACTGGCAGGGTGTGCACGGCAAGAACCCGATGCGCTATTCCGGCGGTCTGCTCGGCGGCAGTTGGCTCACCGCAATGACCAGCGATCTCGGCAATGGAAAGTTCGACGGCACCGGGCTGATCCTGAATTTCGATGTCCTGAACCCGTCCAATTGGCTGTGGGGCAAACAATATGACGTCTATGCCGACATCGACACTGGAGCGGAACGCTTCCTGAAATTTGAGAAGTGGTGGGGCGATTTCATTGAGCTGAACGGGGATGAGCTACAGTACCTGGTGGACAATCTCTTCATCGGCGACAAGCTGACCCGCAACCAGCTACAGTCGCATGACGGCACGACGTTCGATGTCCGCAACGTCACCTCGCCGATCATTGTATTCACCTCTACGGAAGACAATATCAGCCCGCCGCCGCAGACACTCGGCTGGATTCTCGATCTGTATCGGGACGCCGAAGACATCCGCGCCGCCGGCCGCACGATTGTGTACTCCTTGAACCACAAAATTGGGCATCTCGCGCTCTTTGTGTCCTCCAAGGTAGGTGCGAAGGAAGACGAGGAGTTCGTGCAGCTGATGGACGTCATCGACTGTCTGTCGCCTGGCCTCTATGAGATGATCATTTCACCGCGGCCGGCGGGCACGCCCCTGGGCGGCTTCGTCACCGGCGACTGGATCGCCCGCTTCGAGGCCCGCTCGCTCGACGACGTCCGCGCGCTCGGCCGCAACAGCCGCGAGGACGATCGCGCCTTTGCCGCTGTGGCCCGGCTGTCGGAACTGAACCTTTCGATCTACCGTACCTTGATGCGGCCCCTGGTGCGCGCTCTTGCCAATCAGCCATCGGCGGACCTGAACGAAGCCCTGAACCCACTCAGGCTTAGCTACACGATGTTCGCTGATCGCAACCCGTGGATGAAGGGCATGCAACAATTGGCCGCCGGCGTGGCAGCGGACCGCAGGCCCGTGACGGCCGACAATCCGTTCCTCGCGCTGCAGGCACAGATCTCGGAGCAGATCACGGCCGCCCTGGACGCTTATCGTATGGTGCGTGACCAACTGGCCGAGCAGATGTTCTTCGGCTTTTATGGCTCGCCATTGGTGCAGGCGTTCCTCGGCATCAACAACGACAGCGAGGTACGGCCATTGCCCGGCAGTTCGCCCGAGAAGCTGGCCGCACGACAGACGCAGGCGGACGCGTACGCGGCGAAGCTGCGGACCGGAGGATTCGACGAAGCGCTGACCCGAGGGGTGCTGTACGTCATCGCGGCGGAGCAGATGATCGACCAGCGTTCCGCACTCGCGTTGAATGTTGCGCGCCAGAAACTCATGCATCTATCGCTGGTAGAGTTTAAGGCGCTGGTGCGAGAACAGGCCTTTCTGTTGCTCCTCGAGCCGGAGCGCGCGATGGAAACGCTTGCATCCCTGGTACCGAAAGCGGATGCGCGCAAGGAACTGTTGAAGCAGGTGAACGCGATTGTCGGCTTGGGTGATCTTCCGCTTACCGCGGAGCGCGATCGTTTGGCCAAGCTATCGCAGGTGCTGGCAGCCCCGAATGAGAAGCCGGCGACTCTTGTGGCGTCCGACCGAGCTTCCGTTGCCGAGACTGCCGCACGGCGCTCCGCGGCCTCGCGCTGATCGGAATGAACTCATTCACGCCCATGTGTTAGGCGCCGGACCACTTGGGTTATGTCCAGCCATGCAGACCATCGTGAACAAGACGTTCAAGGAGATCGCTGTCGGAGACGCCGCGTCGGTTCAGCGCACGTTGCAAGCCGGTGACGTGCGAGCCTGGGCCGCCGCGTTCGGCGAAGTCGACATGCTTATCGGCCCCGGCGAGAGCCAGGGGGCTTCGGGTATCGTCACGGCCATCCTGACCGCGCTGGTTGGTTCAGACCTTCCAGGACCCGGGACCTCGATCCGCAAAACCTCGGTGCAAATCAGCGGTGCGCTGCCGATCGGCGGCGCGATGACGGCGCGCCTCGTTGTGCGCGAGAAGCGGCCGGATCAGGGGATCGTCGTGCTGGACGGCCAGTGCACCGACCCCACAGGTCAGGTCTTCGCCACCGCGATCCTCGAAGTCCTGGCACCGACGACGCGGCAACAATACGAGCGGGCGGAACATCGACTCGATGGACTTGTCGAACGTTGTCGAAATCTAAAGCCGATGCTGACCGGCGTGGTGCATCCATGCAGCGCTGATGCCTTAGCTGGCGCTGTGGAGGCCGCTGCGGCCGGGCTGATCCTGCCCGTGCTGTACGGCCCCGAGGCCGAGATCCGGCGGATCGCGGATCAGGCGCGTCTGGATATCGGCAAGTGCCGGGTTGTGGCCACGGACGGTGCCGAGGAGTCGGCGCTAAAGGCCGCTATCGCCGCAGGCAACGGCGAGGTTGTGGCGCTGATGAAGGGCAGCCTGCACACCGACGTGCTCTTACACGCCGTCATGCAGAAGGAAGCGAAACTGCGCACCGGGCGATTGATCAGCCACTGCGTAATGGCGTCGGTGCCGACCTACGCACGCCGCTTCATCATCAGCGATGTCGCGCTAAATATCGCACCCGACACCGACCAGAAGCGGGACATCTGCCAGAACGCGATCGGTTTCGCACGCGCACTCGGCATCGACCTGCCGAAGGTAGCCGTGCTGGCAGCAGTCGAGATGGTGCAGACCAAAATGCCGGCGACGCTCGACGGCGCAATTCTAGCCAAGATGGCCGATCGCGGTCAGATCGTCGGCGGCATCGTCGACGGGCCGCTCGATCTCGATGCCGCAGTGGACGCGCAAGCTGCGCGGATCAAGCATATCTCATCGCCGATCGCGGGCCTCGCCGATGTCCTGATCGTGCCGAACATCGAGGCCGGCAACATGGTCTACAAGAATCTCGCATTCATGGCCGATGCGCAGATCGCGGGTCTCGTCGTCGGTGCGCGGGTGCCGGTGATCCTAACTAGCCGCGCCGACACTGCCGCGGCGCGCCGCTTCTCGGCTGCTGCCGCCGTGTTGTACGCCGATGCGCTGACACGCGATCCCGCCATCCTGCTGCCTGAAATCGCGGAGTGATCGGCCATGAGTGCGGCCAGCGTCAGCGACGCCATCGTCGCGGTCAATGCAGGCTCCACCAGCTTGAAGTTCGGCGCCTATGCTGTGGACGCGACCAGGTCACTGCCGCTGCTCTGCCGCGGCCAGATCGACAATATGGAAAACGATCCGCGTTTCGTCGTCATGAACGCGGCCGGCAAGCAATTGGGCGCGCACGAATGGGGCAAAGATCGTGCGATCGACCACAAAAAAGCGCTGCACTTCGTCATCACCTGGCTGGAAGCCAATCTTGGTGACAGCAAGGTTATAGCCGCCGGCCACCGTGTCGTGCTTGGTGGCGCCCGCTTCGAGGCGCCAGTACGGATCGAGGGAGACGTGCTGGACTACCTTGAGTCGCTTGTGGTCATGGAACCCTCGCACCAGCCCTACAACGTGCTAGGGGCCCGCGCGCTGGCCGAGGCGTTTCCCGGCCTGCCGCAGGTGGCTTGTTTCGACAGCTCGTTCCATCGGACGATGCCAGAGGTGGCGCAAATCTACGCGCTGCCGCAGGATGTGCGCGATGCCGGAGTGCGGCACTGGGGCTATCACGGCATTTCCTACGACTACATCAGCCGGCAAGTGCCGAAATTCGCACCCAAGGCGCGGCGCGTCATCGCCGCGCATCTCGGCGGCGGCACCAGCATGTGCGCCATGCTGGATGGACGCAGCGTCGACACCACGATGGGTTTCGGCGCCGTGTCCGGGCTGCCCATGGCAACGCGTTCGGGTGATGTGTCGCTGGGTGCGCTGTTCTATCTGCTGCGCAGCAAATTATTCGACGGCGCGTCGCTGGAGAAGATGCTGTACGAGCGCGCGGGCCTGCTCGGCCTTTCCGGCATCAGCGACGACATGCGGGTGCTGCAAGAGAGCACTGACCCGCGCGCGGTCGCGGCGGTGGAGTATTTCGTATACGCGATGACCAAGTATGCCGGCGCCTACGCGGCGGTGCTTGGCGGGCTGGACGCTTTCGTGTTCACCGCCGGCATCGGCGAGCACTCCGCCCCGGTCCGCGCGGCACTGTGCGCCAAGCTTTCGTGGCTCGGCGTGAAGCTGGACGAGCAGGCGAACACATCAGGCGGCCCGCGCATTTCCGCCCCGGACAGCGCTGTGTCGGTCTGGGTCATCCCCACCAACGAGGAACTGATGATCGCGCAGCACGCGCTGGCGCTCGTTCGGCCCTCGTCGAGCTGACAGAAGGAACAGTCGCCATGCAAACCAATACCGCCCAGCCCAAGGCGCTTGCATCCGAGCCGGGATCAAAGCCCGGTGCGAAGGACGACTTGAAATCCCTGCCCCTGCCCGAGGTGGAGAAAAGATTGGAGTCGTCGCCGAACGGTCTCACGCAAGCAGAGGCGCAGAAGCGGCTGACCCAGTACGGTCCCAATGAGATTGAAGAAAAGAAGACCAATGAGCTCCTGAAATTCCTGAGCTATTTTTGGGGTCCCATCCCGTGGATGATCGAAGTCGCCGTGATCCTGTCGGCGGTGGCCCGGCACTGGCCTGACTTTGGCATCATCCTTGTTTTGCTTGTGGCCAACGCGGTCGTCGGGTTCTGGGAAGAACACCAGGCAGGCAACGCCATAGCCGTCCTGAAGGCCACGCTGGCGATCAAGGCCAGGGTGAAACGCGACGGCAAGTGGGTCAACCCGGCCGCGCGTGAATTGGTGCCTGGCGATGTCATCCGGGTCCGCTTGGGCGACATCGTGCCAGCGGATGCGCGTCTGCTCGAAGGCGACCCAGTCGAGGTGGATCAGTCCGCGCTGACCGGAGAGTCGCTGCCCGCCACCCGTAAATCCGGAGAGGTGATATTTTCCGGCTCGATCATCCGTCAGGGCGAAGTCAACGCGTTGGTCTACGCCACGGGTGCAAACACCTACTTCGGCAAGACGGCGGAGCTGGTGCAGGGGGAAAAATCCGTCAGCCACTTCCAACGTGCAGTACTGAAGATTGGCAATTACCTGATCATCCTGGCGGTAGTCATGGTAGCAGCGATCATCGCCGTCGCCATCGTCCGCGGCGATCCGATCCTCACCACGTTGCAGTTCGCCCTGGTCCTAACGGTGGCGGCAATCCCCGTGGCGATGCCGACGGTGCTGTCGGTGACGATGGCGGTCGGTGCGCGACTGCTCGCGAAGAAAAAGGCGATTGTCACCCGATTAGTCGCGATCGAGGAATTGGCCGGCGTGGACGTGCTGTGCGCCGACAAGACCGGCACTCTGACCCAGAATAAACTGACGCTGGGCGATCCGTTTAGCGTGAACAAGATCCCGGCCGAGCAAGTGATCCTCAGTGCCGCGCTGGCGTCACGTGCCGACAATAACGACACCATCGACCTCGCTGTTCTGGGCGGCCTCAAAAACGATCAAGCTTTGAAAAGTTACAAGGTGGGCCATTTCCAGCCATTCGACCCGGTGCATAAACGGACCGAGGCCGCCGTCACGGGGCCTGATGGGAAGGGGTTCAGAGTGACCAAAGGCGCGCCGCAGGTGATCTTGGCGTTATCGGCCAACGCCCTAGAGGTGAAGCCCGCCGTTGACAAGGCGGTCAACGAATTCGCAGCGCGCGGCTTTCGCTCTTTGGGCGTGGCACGGGCCGGGGATAATGGCAAATGGCAGTTCCTTGGTGTGCTGCCGTTGTTCGATCCGCCACGGGACGATGCCAAGTCCACCATTGCGACCGCGGAACAGATGGGCGTGAAGGTCAAGATGGTAACCGGCGATGCGCTGGCCATCGCTCAGGAAACCGCCAAGAAACTTGGAATGGGCACCGATATCCTTGATGCCAGCAGCCTCGGTGACGAAGAACAGCAAAAGACGATGGCGGTGGCCAAGGCCATCGAGAAGGCCGATGGCTTCGCCCAGGTCTTCCCCGAACATAAATTCCATATCGTCGCTGACCTGCAAAAGTGTGGGCATATCGTCGGCATGACAGGCGACGGGGTGAACGACGCCCCCGCGCTGAAGAAGGCCGACTGCGGCATCGCCGTTTCGAGCGCGACGGACGCGGCGCGGGCGGCGGCGGCCATCGTGCTGACCACGCCCGGTTTGTATGTGATCATCGACACAATCAAAGAGAGTCGGAAAATCTTCCAGCGGATGAACAGCTATGCGATGTACCGCATCGCCGAAACGCTGCGCGTGCTGTTGTTTATGACGCTGGCGATCCTGATCTTCAACTTTTATCCAGTTACGGCGGTGATGATTGTCATGCTGGCGTTGCTCAACGACGGCGCGATTCTGTCCATCGCCTATGACAATGTTCATTACAAGGACGCGC